>CALMWT010000128.1 GCA_937870855.1 uncultured Taibaiella sp. | reverse complement strand
ATTTCCAACAGCATCCAACTTTCCAACCCTCCAACCTTTTCCAACCCTTCCAACAACTCTCCAACCACTTCCAACTTTTCCAACCCCAAACTCATCCTTTACTAAAAGCATTGAGGATATCGTATTTGGTAAGTATGTTGTATTGACCGCTATCGTCTTTGGTAAGAATTGCGCCATTGTCTTTGGTGATGTAGTGCGACAGGCGTTCGAGGGGTGTTTCTATTGCCACAACCGGCAGTGCATTTTCTTTTACATCGGCAACGCTAAAGTCTTTTACATCGCTGTTTTCAATCAGCTTTTTAAATAGCCCAGCCTGTGTCACGGCGCCAGTCATTTCATTGTTCTTCATCACAGGTATCTGCTCTATATCATACTTCTTCATTAGCTCCAGCGCATCACTCACTTTGGCATCTTCATCTATCGTTACCAACCTTCTTTTGCCTAGCCCACCGATAAGATCTTTTACCGTTTCCACATCCAGAAAGCCGCGATCCAACATCCACTCATCATTGTAAATTTTGCCCACATAGCGGCTGCCATGATCGTGAAATATTACAACTACCAAATCTGTCGGTTTTAGTTTGTCTTTTAGTTGTTTCAAACCAGCGATTACCGAACCAGCGGAATATCCTACAAACAAGCCTTCTTCCTTGGCAATGCGACGTGCCATTACAGCGCCATCTTTATCCGTTACTTTTTCGAAATGATCTATTGCCTCTTTGATATAATTCTGTGGAAGGAAATCTTCGCCGAAACCTTCTGAAATGTAGGGATGCACTTCATTCATGTCAAGCTCGCCCGTATCAAACCATTTTTTCAGAAGCGAACCATAACTATCTATCGCCCACATCTGAACGTTAGGATTTTTTTCCTTCATGAACATGCCGATGCCGGTAATGGTTCCACCAGTGCCGGAAGCCACTACAACATGAGTTACTTTACCCTCTGTTTGTTCCCAAATTTCCGGGGCTGTGGTTTCGTAATGCGCCTGACGATTAGCCAGATTGTCGTATTGGTTCACATACCAACTGTTAGGAATTTCGGTAGCAAGCCGCTTTGAAACAGAATAGTATGAGCGTGGATCTTCTGGTTCTACATTCGTGGGACAAACGATTACCTCGGCACCCACTGCTTTCAAAATATCTATCTTTTCTTTCGACTGCTTGTCGGTAGTAGCGAAAATGCACTTGTACCCGCGAATGATGGCTGCAAGTGCAAGCCCCATACCTGTATTACCCGATGTGCCTTCAATGATGGTTCCGCCTGGTTTTATCTTTCCTTCCTGCTCTGCTACGTCAAGCATTTTCACGGCCATGCGATCTTTTATTGAGTTTCCCGGATTGAAGAAATCAACTTTTGCATACACGGGGCATGGAAGATCTGCGGTTACCTTATTGAGGCGAATAAGAGGAGTATTGCCAATAGTCTGGAGTACGTTTTCGTAAACACGTTTGCTGACATTCATAATTTCTAAAAACTTGGCGCAAAGGTAATCTTTTATAAAGAGGCACAAACTTTGCTGCCAGCAGGCATTCAGCGAATAAATGTTTTCTTTGTTTCCTCTTTTAAAGTCACTGCGATGAGAAATTTTTCCACCTTTTTATTTGTTGCTGTTGCAGCTTTGTCAATCAGTGCTTGCTCCCCAAGAATTTATTTGCCCGACCGAACAAATGCACCTATGCTTCGTGAAGCCGGTGAAGTGAAACTTACTTCGTCTTTAAAAATTCAAAACAACGCAAATGCACCACGCACCGTGTTAAGTCCGTCTTTAGATTTTGCAGCATCGCCGTTGAAAGGACTGGGCATTATCGCCAGCTATCGCAGCACCAACCGCTATGCCAATGAAGAAGATTTTTACAATAATTATTATTACCAGGATAGCATTCGCTATTCAGGTAGCAGAGTAGAATTTGGGGTAGGGTATTACCTGCCATTTGGCGGGCGCGGACTGTTTGATATTTATGGTGGAGTAGGTTTTGGGTCTATTGAGCGAAGCAACCAAAGAGGCTACTTTGGAAATTATGACGCAAAATATTTTCAGGCATTTCTGCAACCCAGCATTGGCTTTGCCGCCGGAGATGTTTTTGACATGAGCGGAGGAATGAAGATCAACATTCACAAGTACAACAATTTTAAAACAGATACTATCAGTTTTCGTTACGAATTCACTGATCCGAATGTGGACATTGAGACACCCACTTTTTTAATGCTCGGACCATTTATGAACATGAATGTCGGCTACAAATACGCGAAGTTCAATATGCAGTTTGGAGCCAACTTCAACATCAATAAACCGCACCTGAGAATTGAAACACCTTTTTATCTTTCTATGGGAATTACACTTGCCATTGCGCCGCGGTTTTGGCGAGGTGAAGAAAGAGAACGATAAACAATAGAATGGTACTACAGAAACCCTACGGTCAAAAGCTACAGAGTAAACTGGGGATATTTCCAGCAATTATTACATTTGCACGCTAATTAAAAAACAACTCCATTTTATGGCATCAACAAAAATACAGCAGTTGCTCGGTGATCAGGCTGAGTTCTACCTGAATCACACTTCAAAAACCTTTGACAAATCGCTGCTGCATGTTCCTTCCGGCAATTCAATAGACGATGTTTGGTCGGCTTCCAACCGCACTCCACAAACACTTCGTTCCATCAATGCGCTTTTGAGTCACGGTCGTTTGTCTGGCACCGGCTATGTGTCCATTCTTCCTGTTGACCAAGGAATAGAGCACAGCGCAGGAGCATCTTTTGCACCAAATCCAATTTATTTTGATCCTGAAAATATTGTGAAACTGGCAGTAGAAGGCGGTTGCAATGCTGTGGCTTCCACCTATGGCGTTCTTGGTATTGTAGCTCGCAAGTATGCACACAAGATTCCTTTCATTGTAAAAGTGAACCACAATGAATTTATTTCTTACCCCAACAAGTTTGACCAGATAATGTTTGGCACTATAAAAGATGCCTGGAACATGGGAGCTGTGGCAGTAGGTGCAACTATATATTTTGGGTCAGATGAAAGCGCACGCCAGATTGTGGAGATCGCAAAAGCATTTGAATATGCACATGAGCTGGGAATGGCAACTGTATTGTGGTGTTATATGCGTAACAGTGCTTTCAAAAAAGACGGTGTAGATTATCATACTGCGGCAGATCTTACTGCACAGGCAAACCATCTTGGTGTTACGATACAAGCTGATATCATCAAGCAAAAATTGCCTACTAACAATGGTGGTTATAATGCAATGAACTTTGGTAAGACACACAAGAAAGTGTATGATGAACTGACTACTGAACATCCGATAGACCTTTGTCGCTATCAGGTAGCTAACTGCTATATGGGTCGCGTAGGTTTAATAAATTCTGGTGGAGAAAGCAAAGGTGCAAGCGACATGGCAGAAGCGGTGATGACTGCTGTGGTGAACAAGCGTGCAGGTGGTATGGGTCTTATCAGCGGACGGAAAGCATTCCAGAAACCAATGAATGAAGGTGTAGATTTGTTGAACACCATTCAGGATGTTTATCTTGACGATTCAATTACGATTGCATAATTAGAAAATAGAAAAATGATTTTTTCGAGAGCTGTCTTTTAGATGGCTCTTTTTTATTGCCCTATTCTCCCTCTATTATCTTCTGTTTGTGAACAAGGTTCTTTTGGAACGATTAAAAAAGCTCTAAGAATATTTTAATAATTGAAAACAAGTATTATTTTGTATCACACTTTAAGGTAGAATTGATTTCCAGACTGTTTTTTTACCACTAGCACTGCTTTAGACTTTAGAAAGGAACGACCTCATTCTACTTTTCGTTTCACTGTTTTCTCATTATGTAATTTCTAAAGTATCGCAATATGCACATGCACCCTTGTTTTCCACCATAGATGGACTTGCTATTTCTACAGGAGTAAGCTGAAAATCCTTTAAAGAGTAAGCCCTTTGATTATCCAATTCTTTTTTATGAGAAAGCATTTATTACTCATCTTTTTTCTTTTAGTCCTGGCGTTTAAGAATCAGGCACAAATTAATGTAACCGTAACAGGCGGTGGAAATACCACACCTGCATTATCAGGCTCTTATACAAGCCTTGCAAGCGCACTTACCGATTTGAATAATGTTACGGCAATGTCTGGACCGGTAACGTTATTGCTTTCTGCGGGTTCGGAAACTGCACCGGCAACCGGACTGACAATTGGTAGCGCTTCGCTTAATGCGGTATTAAGTTCAACGAACAATGTATCAATTGTAGCAAGTGGAACTGTAACATTGAATGCGGGTGTAGGAACTGCAACGCCAACAAGTGCTGCGCCCGATGGCATTTTGAAGATTGTGGGAGCCGATTTCATTACGATTGATGGGCTTACGTTCACGGACGCAAATATTACCAATCCTGCATCCATGGAATTTGGTATTGCGCTTTTTAAACTCAGCGCAACTGATGGTGCACAGAATAACCAGATAAAAAACTGTACGTTCAATATGCAGCGTGTAAATAACGCCGCAGGTACAGCTCCCATGGTTGAAGGTTCGGTGGCTATACTTGTTGTCAATTCTATTTCAAGCGCTGCTACTACAGCGCTCGTCCCTACGGCTGCTTCAGGTACAAACTCCAATAACCAGATATATTCAAACACAATTAACGGAGGTAATTATGGTATAGTGTTGTCCGGCTATGCAGCTACCACAGGTTATCCGCTTCCGCCATTGGGAGATGTAAATAATGATATTGGAGGAATCGGTTCAGCCACGGCTACTACCGGCAATACAATTCTGAACTTCGGTGGTGGAGCTACAACGAGTCCTGCTGCCGGCATCAGAGCCTTAAATCAATGGGGACTGAACATTTCTAACAACGTAGTTAATAATAATAATGGTTCGGGTGTAAACCATGCTACCACACTAAGAGGTATTTACGGGCAATCGGGTACAAGTGCAAACGTGACCATCTCCTACAATACTCTAACTGTAAAGGGCGGAGGAACTACATCCGTTCTTACTGCGATAGAAAATGCGATAGGCGCTACTGCATCATCGAATACAGTTACAATTACCAATAACAAGATACAAAATTGTACTTATACCACTGCCACTACGGCCACATTTACTGCAATACTTGCTGGAGCATCGGCAACCAATCAGATAGTAAGCAACAACACAATCCTTAATAATACGCTTGGCAATTTAGGTACAGGAAGTTCCCCTACCTTTCAAGGCATTTATTCTTCGGTAAGTTCAACCAATTTTACTGCCAGCAACAATGTTATTTCCAACAATTCTATTTTAAACAATTTTGGAACACTGTATTGCATAAGAGCCAGCACATCCACGCTGGTTTACAATCAGAATACAATCACCAATAACAAGATTCCCAATAATACGGGGGCAACTGCAGCCACCATTTATGGGTTTTATGATGGTAGCTCGCCAGTCACTGAAACTTATACCAACAATATTATAGACAGCCTGCAAATAACCGGATCGGGCACTGCCACTACAAGTAACATTGCAGGTATATACAACCTTACAGCTACAGGCGTTAAAACCTTTACCGGCAATACAATCAGCAACCTGAATTATACAAGTTCAAGTACAGGTGCAGCGTTTGTTTCAGGTATAAGAAACGCATACACATCAACGAGTACCATAGCTCGAAACAAAATTTACAATTTAAGTTCTACCGGAGCTACACCTACAGTAGCAGGCATTTATTTGGGAAGTAGTAGTGGTACTACCTACAATGTTTTCAACAATCTTATTGGAAACTTAAGCACGCCCACAAGTACCGGTCATAATCTCTATGGAATATTTTGCGGTAGCACCGGTACGGCAATCAACCTTGCGTTTAATACCGTTTATTTGAATGCAACAAGCTCTGCTGCCAATTTTGCAAGCTCTGCGGTATTCATGTCTTCTACCACCCCTACTGTAACACTTGTTAATAATATTTTGATAAATACCTCTACCGCTACAGGTACGGGCGTTTCGAGCGTTATTAGAAGAACCTCAACTGTACTTACCACTTACGGATCGCTTTCTAACAGAAATGCTTTATATGGCGGTACTCCTTCTGCAACAAGTCTGCTTTATTTTGATGGAACAAACTCTGTTCAGACACTTGCTGCGCTGCAAACATTAGGCAGCCCGCGCGAAGTCGCTTCAGTTACTCTTATGCCAACGTTCCTGAGCACTACAGGGTCAAGTCCATGGTTTCTTCATATAGATTCTACAGTGGCAACACCTTTAGAAAGCGGTGCTGCTGCTGTAACCGGAATTGTTGATGACTATGACGGGTATTTGAGAAACACCAGCACGCCCGATATAGGCGCTGATGAGTTTAACGGAATAAACCCTGTGCCGGTGCTATCAAATTTGATGATGTCTCCTAGTACGCCTCAATGTACTGCAATAGCAAGAACGATCACTGTTACTGCAATTACTGCCGGTGCTCCCATTACAACAGTAACACTTAATTATAACAATGGCGCAGCAGGTTCTGTGGGAATGACGCTTCTAAGCGGTACAAATACTAATGGTGTGTGGACAGGTAACATTCCAGTAGCAGTGCCTGGTGACACCACCGTTACATGGAGTATTGTAGCTACAGATGGAACATATTCGGCTAATGCACCAGGTACATCTTATAGAGATGAATACCTAAGCAATGTTGTTACCTCCGCTACCGCAGTTTCTGATACTATTTGTGCCGGATCAAATACCAATTTATCGGTATCAGCTTTGGACGGAGCTCCGGGCTTTCTTACAGTGGGTACACAGACAACAACTATCGGTGGTAATGATGGGAACCCTTATCGTTCCGGTAATGGAGCGGGGAACCAAATCAGGATACAACTGCTCTATACTGCGGCAGAGCTATCTGCAATAGGTTTAGCTGCTGGTCCCATTACAAGTATCGGACTTACCACTACCACCACAACTGGTACACTGGCTAATTTTAGTATTTCCCTGAAGCACACTTCTCAGACAAGTTCTACAACATCGTTTGATAATAATGGTTTCACGACTGTCTTTACGCAGGCAACGTTTACTCCCGTTGCTGGACTAAATACGCACATATTTTCAACCCCATTTGTATGGGACGGAGTTTCAAATTTGCTTGTGAACTTCTGTCAGACAAATAGTGTAAGTGGAACCAGTACTGTGGCGGCATACACTCCACCGGTGTCTTCTAATCTTAACTCTGCTGGCACTACTGCTGGTTGCACTGCTGCTACTGGAAATTTAGTAGCAAACAAGCCTATATTACGCTTTGGCGGAATTGTAGGTGTCAACTACACGCCTACAATGACGTGGACATGGTCGCCAACGGGTACGGGAACAGGTTCGTCAGTTACAGTTTCACCTTCGTCAAATACAACTTATACTGCCACTGGCATGGATGGTAACGGTTGCTCGGTAATTGCCAGTCCTGTATCAGTTACAGTCATTCCCGCCCCATCTGCCCCATCTGCCACTAACAGCATACAATGCGGCGCTGGAATTCCTACAGCTTCTGTTGCATCTACTGCCGGAGCAAACGGAAATGGTACATTCCTTTGGTATAGCGCAGCTACTGGTGGAACTTTACTCCAGGGCGCAGCACTTGGAAATACCCTGGCTTCTTACTACAACAACGACTTCAGCACAGCAACGCTTTCCAATGCTTCGCTTTCGGGACATGCGGCAATTTCAAGTGGAGTATTAACGCTGAATCCTGCACTTACAAATCAGCAGGGTGGGCTTACCGTAAATGCAAGCGGCGTAAACTCCACAATGTTCCAAACCACCTTCGATCTGTCATTAACATCTACTGGTACTCAGATTGCAGATGGATTTAGCTACAGTTTTGCCGACGATGCACTTGCAACCACGACTACGCCAAGTGCTGAGCATGGAAGTGGCAGTAAACTAAGGATAGGCTTTTTAACCTACAATGCTGCAAGTGCTGCCGATGGAATGGGGGTATATCTTATGTATGGCGTAACTGCGACTACTGGATACACATCCACCACGCCTGGCGTGCTTGCTTATTCCACTGATGTAAGCTGGATGCCAACTACCGCAACTACATTGACAAGTCCGGTTTCAGTTGCAATCAATGCAACAGGTCAGTTGACATTAATGGTGGGAACAACTACAATTTTCAATAACATTCAGCTACCCGCTGCCTACTTAAACGCAAACAAATCCACTTGGAAGCATGTTTTTGCCAGCAGAAGCGGAGGTACAGCCGGTGGATTTGCAATGGATAATCTATTGATTCAAGCAAATGCAATTGTACCCGGTGATACTACTTATCGTTCTTCTGTCAACACAACAACCACATTCCATGTTTCGGAAATTGGTGTAAATGGTTGCGAGAGCGCAAGGACACCAGTAACAGTAACGGTAAACACACCGGATGCCATCACGGCAACTTCACCCACAGTTTTAGCTTGCCAAAATGCCCCCGTAGTTTTAAATGCCACCCAAACAGGCACTACAAATACATACGTTTATAGTTGGTCTGCCTCACCATCAGCAGGTAGCGGAATTTCAACTCCTGTAAATGGTGCGTCTGTTTCTGTTACGCCTACTTTGCCAGGCACTTATATTTACACGGTTGCAGGCTTTGATGCTGCTTTGGGTTGCAATACAAGTGCTACGGTGAGTGTAACGGTTTCCGCAGGGCCTGGTAATCTGATGGCAATTGCAAGCGACTCTCTGATTTGTAATGGAGACAGTATAAATCTTTCTGCAACATCTACCGGAGTAATGTCCATGATCTTCAATGAGAATTTTAATGGAGCAACCAATAACTGGACTACAACTAATTTAACAACCGGTACTACACCGGCTGCCACTGCATGGACATTGGTAAATTCCCCTTCTACTCAATGGGGTGAGGCACTCAGCAGCCCAGGGGCATCGCAGTTTTATGTTACCAACAGTGACGCAGGAGGAAGTGGCAACAACACCCATACCATCCTGCAATCTCCTGTTATCAATGCAACAGGAACCAGCACTTTGTCGTTAGAATTTTTCCATTACTTCAAGTTTTGGACTACAAGCGATTCCGCAATAGTTGAAGCTTCAACAGACGGACTCAACTGGACATTCGTGCAAGATCTTGCTCAGACCACACCGCCAATGGTGCAAAACCAAAGTTTAGGAACACCCGCTGCATTTGCATCTGCCAGCATTCCTTTGAACAGTTTTGCAGGATCGCCAACAGTGTATGTACGTTTCCGTTACAGAGGAGTTTGGGGTTATGGCTGGGCAATTGACAGTTTGAGAGTAAATGGAATGATAAACGATAATATTGCCTGGACATCCATTCCATCCGGCTATACCGCAACAGGTGGTAGCCAGGCAGGAGTGAAGCCCACAGCAA
>CALMWT010000127.1 GCA_937870855.1 uncultured Taibaiella sp. | reverse complement strand
GAACAGTAGTACCCAATCAACCGGGATGGCACCATATTTCATGGTGCACAACCAGTCCTGCCCCGGTTCCGCTTATATTTACAATAAGAGCAAAAGTAAACACAGGGCATACACGCATATACATGAGAAACCCGAACATAATAGCTCAGAGATACGTTCCTTAAAATAATACAGGGAAACAAACCCAAGCATACCGCTTGGGTTTTTTATAATGAAATAATGTACTTGTAAAAAAAATGATATCCATGGTACTATAAAAGACATGATAAGAAGTACATTCATTGTTAGTAACATGGTTAAAAAAATCACCATGGGTTGCGTTACACTATTAAGCATTGTCGGGTACGGATTTTTTGTATTCGCCTCAGCTCCACCAGGAGGGTACATTCCTGGTCAAATCAACGATCCATCATGCGCACCAGGAGACACCGACTGTATCGTAAATCTGTATGTAATCACACAAACCGATCACACATGGGTAGGAACCAATACCGGGCAAAATGGTGGATCTACCGATAACACTGTATTCATTGGGATCGGTGCAGGAAATGGAGCAAGTAATGCCAGTTATTCGAATTTTATCGGTACCGGTGCAGGGGAAAATGCAACCAATGCAGATAACTCAAACTTCTTCGGTCAGTCTGCCGGATGTAATGCAACCAATGCAAATAACTCGAATTTCTTTGGTTATCATGCAGGGTATCAGGCAACGGATGCAGCCAACTCTGTGTTCTTTGGGGACTTGGCAGGTAATGGTGCAATCAATGCGTATGATTCTTCGTTCATTGGTGCAAATGCAGGTAATGGCGCAACGGCTGCTTTTCGGTCAAATTTCTTTGGGGGTGCAGCAGGACAAAATGCAACCAATGCAAATAATTCTTCGTTCTTAGGGAATCAGGCAGGATATGAAGCAACCAATGCCTCATTTTCAAACTTTATCGGAAACCAGGCAGGATATCAGGCAACGGATGCTCATTCATCGTTATTCTCGGGTTATCAGGCAGGGTATCAGGCATACAGTGCAAATAATTCAGTAATGATTGGAAATCAAGCAGGGTATAATGCGTATAAGTAAATTACAAACTTACCTTATCTACTCTCACAAGTTACGCTTCGCTAAACGCGAGAGTGAGGGCGCTTTTTCGGCATCGGGTTGATATAATGCGGTGAAAAAATAGAGCAATCACCGCAATTATGCGGCAAATAATACATATATTTACCGCATAATCTTTTTAGGGCAATGGCAAAATACATTTACGAGTATAAAAATTGGACAGATTTCACTTGGAACGAAAAAGCCATTAATGCAGTATTTGGTGAAGCAAAACTAATGCAGGGAAAAATTATCGGACAAATGAACACTTTAGGGTTTTCTGCCAAAGAAGAAGCTACGCTTACGGCTCTTACTTTAGATGTAGTAAAATCAAGCGAAATAGAGGGGAAATTGCTCAATTACGACTTCCATAGCCAGACATTTGGGAATAAACACGGCAGGTCTTGTGCCAAGCAGCCGCCACATAGAAGGAGTGGTGGAAATGATGCTTGATGCCACCCAGCGCTACACAATGCCTTTAACCGAAAAACGGTTGTTTGGTTGGCACGCAGCACTTTTTCCCACAGGTTATAGCTGACCATACTCCATAGAAGTTGGCAAGTACCGAACAGGCAAAATGCAGGTAGTTTCGGGAGCAATGGGCAAAGAAAAAACACACTACGAAGCCGTAAATCCCAAATTGGTAAAATCTGAAATGGATAAGTTTTTAGACTGGTTTAATAATAACAATCAACTTGACCCCGTAATAAAGGCCGCTATTGCTCACTTTTGGTTTATCATCATTCACCCATTTGATGACGGAAACGAGCGTATTGGACGAGCCATAACCGATATGTTACTTGCACGTGCCGAAAGTAGTGGCGAACGTTTTTACAGTATGTCGAACCAAATTTTAGTAGAACGGAAACGCTACTACGAGATATTACAAAAAGAGCAACACAGCACAGGCAACATTACAGAATGGCTCGAATGGTTTTTACATTGTTTGAAAAATGCAATGCTTGCCACCGAACACACCACCACACAACGTATTTTGCGCAAAGCCGAATTTTGGAAACTACACGAAAACACTGCAATCAATGAACGCCAACGCACTATTTTAAATATGTTGTTTGACGGATTTGACGGAAAACTGCAATCGTCAAAATGGGCGAAGATTACCAAAGTTTCGGCAGACACGGCATTGCGCGACATAAAAGACTTAATAAAAAAAGGTATTTTGCAAGAAACAGAAGAGGGAGGGCGAAACACCAATTACGAATTAGCAGACTTTGTTATGTAATCACATAATACTGAGCAGTTAATTGGAATCTTTCCAATTCCACCACTTTAGCAATTCGGGCTCTTGCTTATTTGCGGGCGTTTCGGCAAAATAAACAGCACACCGAAATACGTACAGCAAACATCTATCTTGCACACAGCCTGCGAAGCGGTTTGATTCGGCATAAAGTTCGAGTGGATTTTTAGCTCTTAAATCTGAAACTTTTTCAATTCCAATACTGATTAAATCCATTGCAATAGATTTTCCTACGCCAGGAATCTTTCTCAAATCCTTAATGGCAGCTTCTACTTCAGGACTAAACTTATCCTTTGCCTTCGACATTCTTACTTTTCGTATTGCTGAAGTTCTTCAAAAAAGTACTCCAATTTAACTCCGGCTTCTAAAAACATAGCTTCGCTCTCTACTCCAGCATGGTATTTGCGTTGACAAACTACGCGCTTAATACCGCAGTTGATAATAAGCATGGCACAAGTGCGGCAAGGAGTCATTCT
>CALMWT010000126.1 GCA_937870855.1 uncultured Taibaiella sp. | reverse complement strand
AGGGGTTAACGCTGGTTTTGCAACCGCTTAACGAGCAGTTAAAGAATTTGTAGGGGCATAAAAAAACCGCAGCCTGTTTAGCCGCGGTAAAAACTCTTGTAAGAAGAGAACCTATTTCTTTACGTTGTCGTTTACAATTTTCGCCAGTTCAAACATCGAGATCTGTGGTTTGCCGAAGAGTGCTTTTAGTTTCTCATCGCCATTAATCATCCTTTTGTTTTTATTGTCCTGCAGTTTGTTTGCCTTGATGTAATCCCACACCTTTTTAATGATTTCAGTACGAGGCATTGGCTTGTTTCCTATTACCGCCGCAAGCTTATCGCTTGGCGCTAATGGAGCCATAAATGCCGCGTTCGGTTTTCTTGCAGCCTTCTTGGGCGCAGCAGCTTTTTTAACTGCGGCCTTTTTAGGTGCTTCTTTTTTTGCTGCTTTTGCAGGCGCTGCTTCTTTTTTCGGAGCAGCTTTTTTTGCAGCCTTAGGCGCTGCTTTTGCTGTTGCTTTTTTGGCTGTTGCCATGGATGGAAAAATTTTAGTAGTTAATAATTGGAAAATGCTGCCCTTAAAATACATACTCTATTCTCAATCGTGCAAGTTTTTTGAATGTAAACTTCAAAACTTCAGAATATTTCTCAAAAACGGGGATATTCCAATCTGTTTTCTGAATAAAAACCAAGTTTCGTGTTTCTTTATTAGAAAGGAAATTCCTATTGTGCGCATTGTTTTCCCTTCTTACTTCATGTAGAATGATAAAGATCATTACTCAGCCTAATGATTATCACTCAACGTTTTTGTCTTCACTTCTACTTTCGCTACATCCACTATTATGCAAACACAAAGGCAATGTCTTTAGTAGAACAGAAGAATACCATCATTATAGAACGACCTGTAAAACAGGATCACATTTGTTACCACTGCGGCGCTTCCTGTATCACCGATTCGATAGAAATTGAAGGAAAACTTTTTTGCTGTGAAGGTTGCAAACTGGTCTATGAAATACTTGACGAAAACGGACTTTGTGATTACTATAAAATTCAAAACCATCCAGGTCTTACGCAGATAAAGCCTGTTCGAAATGATAAGTATGCTTATCTCGATAATGAAGAAATTGCGCAGAAGCTTTACAAGTTTACAGATGGCAACAACTCTATAGTTACTCTTTACATTCCGGGTGTGCATTGCAGCAGTTGTATGTGGCTGCTCGAACACATGCACAAGCTTAGCGAAGGCATTACCGAAAGCAGATTGAACTTTACCGCAAAAGAAGTAACGATCCATTTTCAGCGCGAGAAAATTTCGTTTAGGAAGATTGTAGAATTGCTCACTACAATTGGTTACGAACCTTACATCAGTTTGGATGATGCGGGGAAAAAGAAGGCAAAAAATTTCAACAGGCAAAAAATTTATAAGCTCGGTGTTGCAGGTTTTTGTTTTGGCAATATTATGCTCATGAGTTTCCCTGAGTATCTCACTGGCCATGGAGTTATTGAACATCAGTATGCAAACCTTTTTCGCATCCTCAATCTCCTTCTTTCTATTCCTGTTTTTTTCTACAGCGCTTCCGAGTTTTTTACATCAGCGTGGGCTGGTTTTAAACAACGAATTCTGAATATTGACGCGCCCATAGTTTTGGCTTTGGTGATTACCTACTCGCGGAGCATTTATGAAATAGTTGCCGGAATAGGCGGCGGTTATCTTGATAGCATGAGCGGGATTGTTTTCTTCATGTTGGTGGGTAGAATAGTGCAGGAACGAACTTATAAATCCATTTCATTTCACAGAGATTACAAAGCATACTTTCCAATTGCTGTAAATGTGGTAACCACAAATGGCATTGTTAGCAAAAACCTGCAAGACCTGAAAGAGAAAGATGTAGTAGAGCTACACAACGATGAGATTGTACCTGCCGATTCAATTCTGGTGAAAGGAAACGCGCGGATAGACTACAGCTTCGTAACCGGAGAAAGCGAACCTGTAAATATACCGGAGGGCACGATGGTATATGCCGGAGGCAAGCAGGTGGGCGAGAAAATTACTATTCAGATAGTGAAGGAAGTGGCGGGTAGTTATCTTACTTCTCTTTGGAATCACTACGCGTTTCAGAAAAATAAAATAGAAACGAATAACCGTGAAAGCATCATTCATAAGTTGAGCAAATACTTTACTTATGTACTCTTTGCACTTGCCGCACTTACTGCTATTTATTGGTGGGTGAATGATCCTTCTAAAATATTGCCGAGCGTTTCCGCTATGCTTATAGTTGCTTGTCCTTGTGCGTTGTTGCTGGCGGCTACTTATACAAATGGAAACCTGCTACGCCTGTTTAGCAACAATGGCTTGTTCCTCCGCGATGCTACCATCATTGAGCAACTCGGAAAAGTAAACCATATAGTGTTTGACAAAACAGGAACACTGACACAAGGAAGTACGCATTTCATTACTTCCGGTCATCAACTAACTGAGGAAGAAAAAGACATGCTGCACAGTGTGGTGCGGTCGAGTAAACACCCGTATAGCAAAGCACTTGCCACGCATTTGGGCGCAAGAACAATGCTTAATGTAAACAACTGGCAGGAGCATACCGGCAAGGGTGTGGAAGCAGACATCAATGGAAACAATGTGCTGGTGGGAAGTGCTGCGTATGTGAATGTGCAGACAGATGATGTGAACAAGGCAACTGTGTATGTGCGAATCAACGATAAAGTGACGGCGTTTTATCTGATACCTGATTTTCGTGAGTCTATACCGCAGGTTGTGCCGATGCTGAATAATGATTATGAGCTTTCATTACTGTCGGGGGATAATGACAGGCAGAAAAATGTGCTGAAAGAATTGTTTGCGAACGATAGTGAATTGCTTTTTGAACAGAAGCCTATGGACAAACTTCACTACATCGAAAAACTACAGACAGAAGGAGAAAAAGTAATGATGGTGGGCGATGGATTGAACGATGCAGGAGCTTTGCAGCAAAGCAATGTGGGCGTAACGCTGGCAGACGATATCAACAATTTTACCCCAAGCTGCGATGCTATTCTTGATGCAAAGAAATTTTCTTACCTGCCCGGGCTTATGAGGCTGGCACGCTCTGGCAAGGGGCTTATTAACCTTAGTTTTTTCATTTCTATACTATACAATATTGTGGGGCTGAGCATATCTATGCAGGCAAAGATGGAACCAATGATAGCAGCTATCCTAATGCCTGCAAGCACACTTTCTATAGTGCTGATAAGCACGGGTGTGAGTAGCCTGATGGCAAAAAGGTTTGGGCTGACGCTGAAGGGGTAAGGAGTGTTTTCAGACTTTGTTTAGAGAAAAAATTAATAACATTACATTTGAGAGAGTTTGCTTTTTCTTCAAGGTTAAAGACAGTTCTATGGAAATGCCTCGCTTTCGTCAAATAATATTCGTCTTCTGCTTGTCTCTGTCATTTTTATGTTCAAGACAATCACAAGCTCAATACTTCGGGTGGGTTCAGACTTTTGGAGCAAGCCAAATCGACTACGGGAGTTCCATTACGGTTGATGATGCAGGCAATGTATATACCACCGGACATTTCTGGGGTACGGTAGATTTTGATCCGGGCCCCGGAACATTTTATTTATCGTCGGCAGGCTTAATGGATATTTATATCTGCAAGCTTGACGGAAGTGGAAATCTAATTTGGGCAAAGGCACTCCAAGGTTCTGGTGGCGGTGGCTTTGTCAGTAATGACGATAGCCACATCACTCTTGATAAGAGCGGAAATATTTATATCGTAGGAACCTTCTCGGACACAACGGACTTTGACCCGGGAAATGCTGTTTATTCTGTTGTCCCTTTGGGAATGGATCTTTTTATTTTAAAACTTACAAATACCGGAGATTTTATTTGGGTTAAACAAATCGCTGCTAAAAATGCACCGAGGCATGCTCGGATTGCACTCGGGAATAAAGATGACTTTTATATCATTGGCACTTTTAGAGATTCCTCAGACTTTGATCCCGGACCTGGTGAATATAAATTGAAAACTTTTGTGAGTGGGGAAAATAGCTTCGTTGCCAAATATAATGTCAACGGCGATTTCCTTTGGGCGAAATTGCTCGGAGGGAATGATATGGTTAGAAGTCATGCGATTTGTGTTGATAAATTCAATAATGTAGCCGTAGCAGGAGATTTTGTGGGCACGGTAGATCTTGATCCCGGTGCGGGACAATTCAACAAAACTGCTGCTATTACGTCCGGTAATGGTAAGATGGACATTTTCTTCTCTAAACTAGACAATGACGGAAATTTTCTGTTTGGAGGGTCATTCGGTAGTGTCGGTTTTGATAATATTGGAGGCATAGTAACGGATAAGACTGGAAATTTGGTCATTACAGGCTATTCTGTTGGCACTGTTGATTTAGATCCAGGACCAGGAGTCAACGTTGTTAATCCGCTCGGGCTTTCCGTTCCTTTTTTAGTAAAACTTGATACCGCAGGTAGCTTTGTCTGGGGCAAATCATTACAAGTCGCTACTCCGCTAGAAAACCATTCGCGATGCCTTGCAGTTGATTCTTTCTCTAACATTTATGGCGCGGGGGCTTGCGTGGCGAAATACGATGCCGCAGGAAACCTTATCTGGAGTCGGAATATGAATGTTGAAGCCACTGCAATAAAAGCTGATAATTACGGTAACGTTTATATAACAGGAGGCTTCAGAGGTTCACCAGATTTTAATCCAGCGCCCGGAATATTTCAGAAATCCTCTTCTGGATATGATGATGCTTATGTTCTAAAACTCACATTGATTAACTCAATAACTGACCTCGACCAATCGCTTAAGGTTACTGTTTCA
>CALMWT010000125.1 GCA_937870855.1 uncultured Taibaiella sp. | reverse complement strand
ACCTAATCCTACAACCGGTCATACACTTATTACTGTACCGCAGTCTGCAACATTCACGTTATCCAACAATCAGGGACAATTAGTTTATTCAAGCAACTTAATAGCAGGAGAAAACACTTTGGAACTACCACTTTATCTTCCTGATGCCTTGTATTTCTATTCAGTTATGACAGAAGGATATGCAAAGGCAAGCGGTCGTCTGATTTTATCTCGTTAATATCCCCCGCCGTGGTTCGTGTCCGCACGAACCATTTTGCTTTATACTAGCTACTGCGATACGGCTTCTTCACAGCTCGATGTCTTATATCCCTCCTTTTCGGTTTTCCCCTTTTACTTTTTCAGATAAGCCTTCAGTTCTGCAAGATTCATATCAGCAATTTCTTTCGCAATCTTCTCTTTTATTTCTCTGAATGTTTGAACTGTATCAAATTTTTTCTGTGACTTATTTTTCGTTTTCATCTCCTGTTATTTCTCTTGGTGAGCGAATTTCTGATTTGATAAGAATATGAAGATTAGATTTCCGATTGCAGCTCCTGTTTCCGTAAAAGTTTGGTCATAGTTCTAAAGCATGATTAAGATCATTCTTTGGTGTGCGCGTGGTCATGCGGGGGGCTGGTGGGGGTGGGTAGTTTTGTGTCTTCAAGTCTCTTCTTTTATGAGTGCGTTATATATCCTGATTGTGGCGAGTATAGTGGTGGCCGGGGGCTTTTTGGGGGCTTTTATATGGAGTGTGCGTAGCAACCAGTTTGAGGATCAGCAAGGCTCGGCAATGAGAATGCTGCATGATAATGAAATTACTGAGAACGTTTAAATAATAATTCTAAAGACAGATGAGTACCACTTCGCAACATGTATTGGAGGGCGTAAAGATTCCGACGGGAACGGGGCATATGGACAAGTTCTATTACGATAATAAGATCGTGAAGATGTTTGCGTATGCAACTATTTTTTGGGGTATAGTTGGTATGCTTGCCGGTTTGCTGGCGGCATTTCAGTTGGTGTATCCTTGGTTGAATTTTGGGTTGGCGGAGACTACGTTTGGGCGGGTGCGTCCGGTGCATACGAATGCGGTGATTTTTGCTTTTGTGGGTAATGGGATTTTCATGGGTGTTTACTATTCGTTGCAGCGGTTGTGTAAGGCCCGGATGTTTAGCGATGGGTTGAGTAAGTTTCATTTTTGGGGTTGGCAGTTGATAATAGTGCTGGCGGCTGTGACATTGCTGGCGGGTTATACTTCGGGTAAGGAGTATGCTGAGCTGGAGTGGCCGATAGATATATTGATAGCGATAGTGTGGGTGGCATTTGGGTGGAATATGTTTGGCACTATCATGAAGCGGCGTGAGCGGCATTTGTATGTGGCTATTTGGTTTTATATAGCGACGTTCATTACGGTGGCGATGCTGCATATAGTGAACTCTATTGAGATTCCGTATTCTTGGGTGAAGTCTTACTCGTGGTATGCGGGTGTGCAGGATGCGCTGGTGCAGTGGTGGTATGGGCATAATGCGGTGGCGTTTTTTCTTACTACGCCTTACCTGGGTATTATGTATTACTTTTTGCCAAAGGCTGCTAATCGTCCGGTTTATTCCTATCGTCTTTCTATTATTCACTTTTGGGCGCTAATCTTTATTTATATCTGGGCTGGCCCTCACCACTTGCTTTATACTGCATTGCCCGACTGGGCGCAGTCGCTGGGTACTGTGTTTTCTATTATGCTTTTGGCTCCGAGTTGGGGTGGTATGCTGAATGGTTTACTTACACTTCGGGGTGCATGGGATAAGGTGCGTGAAGATGTGGTGCTGAAGTTTATGGTGGTTGCGGTAACGGCTTATGGTATGGCAACGTTTGAAGGGCCGATGCTTTCGTTGAAGAATGTAAATGCGATTAGTCACTTTACGGATTGGACTATTGCACACGTACACGTAGGGGCGCTTGGCTGGAATGGATTTCTGACTTTTTGTATGCTTTACTGGTTGATACCACGAATGTTTAAGTCAAACCTTTATTCTCAAAAGCTGGCTAATTGGCATTTCTGGATTGGTACGCTGGGTATTGTGTTTTATGCAGTGCCTTTGTATTGGGGTGGTTTTATGCAGAGCCTTGCATGGAAAGAATTTACTCCAGAAGGGCAATTGAAATATCAGTTTCTCGAAACAGTAACACAAATGCGTCCTTTCTACCTGATGCGTGGTATAGGTGGTGCATTGTATCTGGGCGGTGCATTGATGATGGTGTATAACCTTGTAAAAACAATTAAGCGTGGTAAAATGGTGAATGATGAAGCTGCGGAAGCTGCACCATTGACTAAGGCATATATTCCTCACGGAAAAGATCACTGGCATCGTTGGATTGAGCGCCGTCCGGTACAGTTGCTTGTGGGTAGTTTGATAGTAGTGATAATTGGTGGTGCGATAGAAATTATCCCAACGTTTATGGTGAAGTCGAACATCCCAACCATTACCAGTGTGAAACCTTATACGCCGCTTGAGTTGCATGGTCGTGATATTTATGTGCGCGAAGGTTGCTATACCTGCCACTCACAAATGGTTCGCCCCTTCCGCGATGAAGTTGCACGCTACGGTGAATATTCTAAAGCAGGTGAGTTCATTTACGATCATCCGTTCCAGTGGGGTAGCAAACGTACCGGTCCCGACTTAGCGCGTATTGGTGGCAAGTATCCTGATAGCTGGCACTACAACCACATGTACGAACCAACAAGTATGTCTCCCGGTTCTATAATGCCCAACTACGCATGGCTGGCAGAAGATGACCTTGATACGAGTGAAACTCCTGCTAAGATTCGTGCAATGCAAACACTTGGCGTTCCTTATGAACCAGGCTACGACAAAGTAGCAAACAGAGATGTGGTGAAGCAGCAAAATGAAATTAAAGCGAGCCTTGCCAAAGATGGTATCAAGACCGAAGGAAACAAGGAAATGATTGCACTGATTGCATATATGCAAAGAATTGGTAAAGACATAAAGCTGGAACAGAAAACAGTAAGCAATACGCAGTAAGCAGCAGGCAAAACTTAGTAAGCAGTAAGCAATAAGCAGTAGGCAATATGTAGTAGGCAAAAAGAAAGAAATAACAACTCTGCGTCTTTGCGTCTCTGCAGTAAAAAAAAACAATAAGCAATAGACAGTAGGCAATAAGCAGTAAGCAAAAAGAAAGAAATAACAACTCTGCGTCTTTGCGTCTCTGCGGTAAAAAACAACAATAAGCGAAAGAAAGAAATAACCACTCTGCGTCTCTGCGGTTAAAAAAAAACTAAAATGAAATTCATCAATTATCTCGAAAGCATAACAGGAGTGGGTATTTATCCGCTCACTTCTCTGATCATCTTTTTTGTGTTCTTCACTGGCTTGTCTATATGGGCGCTTAAAGCAGATAAGAATTACATAATCCGAATGAAACAACTTCCGTTTCCTGGTGAAGAAAACGCATAACTAACTTAAATAAAATAGCATACCTCATGCGACCATTTTTCAAAGCATCAATTCTTTCCTTTTTATTGTTGTTTTCTGCTTTTGCAGGCTGGGCCGCAGAAGCTACAACATCTGCGGCTACAACAGCATCGTCCTTCAACCCGATGTTGATAGCGCTTACCACCCTAATCGTTGTTTTGCTATTTGCAATTGCTGTATTAGGAAACGTGCTAAGTCAGCTTGCTGTAATCTATCGCGATAAACTCCGTGCGGACAGAAATAAGAAACCGATTATTCCGACTCTGCTTTTTCTTGTGGCATTCACACTTCCTGCATTGCAATCTTTTGCACAGGAAGCAGCGGAAGCTACAGATGCAGCTACTGCTGTGGTTCAGAGTTCTCCATTCATCAGTGGCATTCCTAAAAATGAATTTTATGCTTTGATGGCTGTTATTGTGCTTCAATTGTTGATCGTTTTTTCAATGATCATTTACATGCGCATCTTACTGAAAGCTATCAGCGCAAAGCCTGAGCTTGCTGCAAAAGCGCAGGAGATTGTGAAGAAAGTTCCATTCTGGGATCGTTTCCATGCGGTAGTGCCGCTCGATAAAGAAGAGGATATTACCCTCGATCATGACTACGATGGCATCAAAGAACTTGACAACAGTTTACCGCCGTGGTGGAAGTATGGTTTCTATTTTACCATTCTTGTAAGTTTTGTTTACATCTGGTATTATCATGGCGGTGGCAATGGCCCAAGTTCTGAACAGGAATACATAGCGGCTGTGCAAAAGGGGGAAGAAGCAAAAGCGGCTTATCTCGCAAAGACCTCTGGAAATATTGATGAAACGAACGTGAAGATGGCCGATGCGGCTGGCCTTGCAGAGGGAAAACTGATCTACGAGAAAAACTGCGGCGCTTGCCATGCGGCGGATGGTGGCGGATCGGTAGGGCCAAACTTAGCAGATGAATATTGGATACACGGCGGAAGTCTTCCTGATATTTTTAAGTCCATCAAGTACGGCTGGCAAGACAAAGGAATGAAACCCTGGAAAGATGATTTTTCTCCTAAGCAACTCGCATCGCTTTCAAGTTTTGTAAAATCGCTGCAAGGCACAAAACCTGCCGCACCAAAAGAAAAGCAGGGAGAATTGTATGTAGAAGGTAGTGCAAAACCCGCAACGGATACTGCACAAAAGAGTATTGCAATACAGTAACGCTGCAATTAGCGTCAACACCAATCCACTATGAATACTTTAGAAGACAGTAAGCAAAAAAAGAACGGAATAAATACAGATAATAAGGTAGAGGAAAATTCATTTCGTGATACAGTAGCTACTGTTGATAAAGACGGGAAGCGTGTGTGGGTGTATCCCACCAAACCAAAAGGTAAGCTCTACAATGCACGCACTTGGGCTACGCTGGCTTATCTCTTTGTGTTCTTTGCATTGCCCTTTGTAAAAGTAAACGGACATCCATTCTTTCTCATCAATGTTATCGAAAGGAAGTTCATTTTATTCGGACAAATTTTCTGGCCGCAGGATTTCTTCATTTTCGGTTTGGGAATGGTGTTGTTTATCGTGTTTGTTGCTTTGTTCACTGTTGTATTTGGCAGAGTTTTTTGTGGCTGGGCTTGTCCGCAAACCATTTTCATGGAAATGGTTTTTCGTAAAATCGAGTATTGGATAGAAGGTGATGCTGCACAACAAAAATTACTAAACAAAGCTCCCTGGAATACCGATAAAATTTTTCGCAAAGGCGTTAAATGGTTGGTGTTCTGGACTATCTCTTTCATTATTGCGAATACATTTCTCGCCTACATTATTGGTGTAGATGAGTTGCAAAAAATTGTTTCAGATAATCCTTCCAACCATGTGGGTGGACTATTGGCAATAGTAATTTTCACTACCATTTTCTTCTTTGTATTTGCATGGTTGCGCGAGCAGGTTTGTACTACTATTTGTCCTTACGGAAGAATGCAAGGTGTGTTGCTCGATCGGAATTCAATTGTAGTTGCTTACGATTATGAGCGGGGAGAAAATCGCGCGAAGTTTAAGAAAAACGAAATTCGCACAGCAGGCGATTGCATTGATTGTATGCAGTGCGTAAAGGTATGTCCTACCGGAATTGATATTCGAAATGGTACGCAGCTTGAGTGTGTCAATTGCACGGCGTGTATTGATGTTTGCAACAGTATGATGACTGCGGTGGGACTGGAACCAAACCTTATTCGCTACGCTTCTGAAGCAAATATTGCAGATAAGAAACCAACAAGGTTTACAGGTCGGATGAAAGCATATACGGCTGTGATGGTTTTATTGCTGGCAGTGGAAGTTTATCTGCTTGCAAGCAGAACGGAAGTAGGCATTTCTATTCTTAGAACACCAGGGCAATTGTATCAGGAGCAACCCAACGACCAATTGAGTAATCTGTACAATTATAAATTCCTGAACAAAACCTACAACGACAAAACCCTTACGTTAAAGCCTGAGAATTTTGAAGGAGCAATAACGCTCGTAGGAAACGCAAATCTCAAAGTACCGGGTGAAAAATATGCTTCAGGATCTATGTTTATCACCGTTGATAAGAGCATCATCAAGCAGAGGAAAACACCGTTAGAGATTGCTGTTTACGATGGCAACAAAAAAATAAAGACAATCACTACCACTTTCTTAGGTCCGTTTGGCGGAGGTAACTAAAACACTGAATTATGAGCACAATGAAAATAAGCTGGGGTACAAGGGTCGCTGTGTTGTATGGCGGATTTGTAGTGTTGATGGTCACACTTGTAACGCTTGCAATGAAGCAAGACTTTCAACTTGTATCGAAAGATTATTACCAAAAAGAAATACAATATCAGGAAGTAATTGATGCAGGAAAAAATCAGGCGACACTTAGCGCACCGGTGGTTTTTAAAGCAAATAGCGAAGCCGTTACGATTGCATTGCCGGAAGAATTTGCAGAGAAAATTGTGACTGGAAATGTGGAGTTCTATGCGCCTGTAGATGCAAAGTTCGATGCAAAATTTGCATTGCAATTAGAAAGTAACAGCATGAGTATTCCGCGTACAAGTTTGCATCCTACCAAATATCAGGTGAAGATCAACTGGGAGGCAGAAGGAAAGAAATACTATCAGGAAACTACATTAAATCTATTCAAGCAATGAATAGTTTCAGCATCACTATGGCCTTAGTTATGGGGCTTACAGGAAGCCTTCATTGTGCGGGTATGTGTGGGCCTATTATTTGGGTGATGCCGTTTCAGATGATTACCGGTTTTAGAAAATGGCTGGGCATTGCTTTGTACCATTTTGGAAGGATCAGTATTTATGCACTGTTAGGTTTTATCCTTCACTCTTTCAAGTCCATTTTTAATCCGCAAGTGCAGCAATATGTATCCATAGCGCTTGGTGTGTTGTTGTTGATTATTGGAATCATATCGTTCATCCCTAATAATAAAATAAGCATCAAACTTCCCTGGACAGAATTTATTAAAAAGCAACTTGGAAAGTTCATTGGCAATCCTAAACTCGGCACGCTGTTTATTTCAGGATCGTTGAATGGTTTATTGCCTTGCGGACTGGTCTATATGGCGCTGTCCATGAGCGTTACTGCCGATAGTGCGTTGCAGTCGGTAGCGTTGATGTATGCTTTCGGTTTGGGTACAATTCCTGCATTGGTGGCGCTCACAGTTTTAAAGAATAAGGCAACCTTTCTTCGTACAAATCATATTCGCAAAATGGTGCCCGTGCTGATGTTTGCATTCGGTTGCCTTTTCATTCTTCGGGGCATGAACCTGGGCATCCCCTACGTCAGTCCGCAGGTTGTTTTAGAGCAAGAAACTATAAAGGCCAGTTGTTGTCATAAACCGAAGTGATGATAATCATAAATTGAAATGATTACGGTAATCGGATAAACACAAGTCTCAATTTATTTTTACTACCTAACGTGCGCATGTTATGCCGAGCAACTACCAAATAGAACTGAAATCGTGGCTGAGAAAGCTTGATCTACTTCAACAAGAGAATGTTTTGTTGAAGACAAGAGTTGCTGAGATCTTGCAAAACGATGTAGATAGACCCACCGTTGATAAATTGGAAAATTATCTTTTTGGTTTTATCCAGAAGGATGCAATTCTTGCTTTGCTGCGCCGGGATGTGGCGAATGAAATGAAGAGTGCAGGTTTTTATCAGAAAGGTGAAGCGCATGATGTGATAGAAAAAAAGCAAGGTGGGCTTCGAAAAGACATTGCTCAGATGGAGTTCGAATTTTATAAACTAAAGATGGACTTTAGTAATTATCTGGTGCAGCTTACACACGCAGCCTAATCCATAGCCGTTTCCTTTGTTTTATTGGTACAACAGTTTATTTAATCGCCACGATGTAGGGTGATGCTCTATTTCTTTTCTTTCGATTTTGACATTGTTATTTATTCCTGCAAAAAATGATACAGAACAGCTTCGGCTATGATAAAAGACATGTTTGTCCTTTTCTTCGGTAGGTAGCTTTGTTCCATTCAAATTACCACTCACTTTTCAAGAAACTAAAGTATAGTATGAAACGCATTTCCTTTTGCTTCCTTTTTCTTTTCTCAACTTTTGTTAGTAGTGCTTGTACCGTTTGTGGCTGCTCTGCAAGCAATCAATATCTCGGAATCCTGCCGCAGTTTCATAAGCATTTTGTTGGGTTGCAATATCAATTCCGCTCTTTCCAAAGCGAGCACCCCGGTCATGAACTCAATCAATCAAGCTCCTTTTCCAATGAGTATTACAGCACTGTGCAGGCATGGGGTAGGTTCAATGCAGGCAAGCGCATTCAACTCTTTGCATTTGTTCCGTACATATCTAACATCAAAAAGGAAAACGGCGCGTCAACTGCTATAAATGGTTTGGGTGATGTTACTCTGTTAGGCAACTATCGCATTTTGGGAGTAAATGAAAATCCTATCAACACCTGGCAACACAATCTTCAGGCGGGTGGCGGTATTAAAATCCCTACAGGTGCTTACGATAAAAGTTCCGTGCAGAAAGCTGAAGGATTACCCAATATGCAGCCGGGCACAAACTCCTGGGACTTTATTGTAAATGCAAACTATACACTTCGCCGAAAGAAAGCGGGCGTTAATCTTGATGCTTCTTATACCCTTCTAACACCCAATTCGCTACAGTACAAATACGGCAATCGTTTAAGTGCGGGACTGATGGGTTTTTATTGGTATCAAAAGTCCAACACCACTATTCTTCCACAAATTGGCCTGCGCTATGATCGCGCGAATGCTGACTACGACAATTATAAATACAATATAAAAAGCGACATGAGCGGTGGTGAACAATTGTATGTATCCACGGGCGTTCAGGCTTATTATAAAAGAGTGGGACTACAGCTAATGTACCACCATCCGGTCATGCAACATTATGCAAGTGGATTGGTGACTAGTAAGGTAAAAACAGAAGCAGGCGTTTATTTTCTTTTCTAAAATAATTACAACAAACAATGAACAAGTTAAAAATCACAGGTATTATCGCACTTTGCGTCTCCACACTTTTTGCCTGTAAAAAATCAGACGATGCACCGGGGACGGCAGCTACCCTAACCATTACACAACCTGTGCTAAACCAAACTTATGATTTTGGGGATACCGTTCATATTCATGCAATGGCTGCGCATGTTGCGCCTTTACATGGAAGTCATGTAATGATCCTGAATAACAATAATGACACCCTTTTTCATGCGCACGATCATTCACATGCCAAGGAGATTTCGATTCATGATATGTGGATAAATAATCTCACTTCGTCCCAGGGTCTTAGAGTGATTATAGCCTGCCCCATTGACCATGATGGATTGGAGGTAAAAAAAGAAGTGATAATCAAAGTGCTGGACGCAGTACAATTATAATTAGCAGCGCTACTCGTTATTGTCTTTGAGTTGTATCTCGTGGTCTCAGCATTCCAGGTTGGTTAGTGTTTCATGAATAGCACCAGTATCAGACCAATGTTCCTTTTACATTTTTGCTTGTTTATTCCAGACATTATTTGTTCATTAAAATTTCTACCAGTAAATAACAGGCACGTTTTTTTTGTTTATTTTTCTGACAGATACATGACAAATACACGCAACAAGGCTAAAAATTTTTATAATGATATTAATCAGCACTGCGCTGTTAAAAAAAGACCTTTTTATCCTTTTTGTATGACTCTAATCATGGTTTATTCTTCTTGCCATCACGACTTTTACTTCGTGAAAACAAACAAAGTTTTTTCACTCATCAAAACAACATAATCATGAACATCAAAGCGATTTTACTTATTGGATTAGTAGCAGCAATTAGCCTGGGAAGCTGTGGCGGAGAAGAAAAGAAAGAGACGACACAGTCTGAAATTCTGAAAGAACCTGGCGACAATAGCGGACAACCGGTCGCGACAACCTCAGATCCTGCAAAAGGAATTGGTAAGTTTCAAAACGTAGAATTAACACATCCCCTTGATGAGAAAATGGTAGCAAGTGGAAAAGAAATTTCCGAAGTGAAATGCCTTTCTTGTCATAAGCTGTCTGATGAAAAATTGGTAGGTCCCGGATGGAAGGGTGTAACCGACCGCCGTACACCAGAGTGGATCATGAACTTCGTTACGAATGTGGATGAAATGCTTGATAAAGATCCTGAATCACAAGCTATGCTCGAAGTTTGTATGGTGCGTATGCCTAATCAAAACTTATCGGACAACGAAGCCCGCGCCGTGCTTGAGTATATGCGCAAGAACGACGGAAAGAACTAAGTAATCAATAATCACACACACAATTTTTTTTATTCTTAATCACACACATTTATGAAACGGTTCTCATTAATTCTTATAGCCGTAGGTGCGATAGTTTTCGCTCAAAGCTGTAAGATGAAAACAACAGAAGCAGCAGTAAGCGGCGACGCTGCCTCAAAGGTGTATGTCGCGCCAGGGAAGTACGATGAGTTTTACAATTTTGTATCAGGAGGTTTTAGCGGACAAGTATCAGTTTACGGTTTGCCATCAGGAAGGTTACTAAAAGTTATTCCGGTTTTTTCTCAAAATCCTGAAAATGGATATGGTTATAATGAGGAAACCAAACCGATGCTGCAAACATCACATGGCTTCATTCCCTGGGACGATGAGCACCACTTGGCATTATCTGTAACAAATGGTGAGCACGATGGTCGTTGGTTGTTTGCTAATGCCAACAATACACCGCGTGTTGCAAGAATTGATCTGAAAACTTTTAAGACGGTTGAAGTATTGGAAATACCAAACAGTGGGGGTAATCACTCTTCTCCGTTCATTACAGAAAACAGTGAATACATCATTGCCGGTACACGTTTTTCTGTTCCTATTGCAGAGCAAGAAGTAGCGTTGACTGCGGAATCTTTTAAAGCAAACTTCAAAAGCACTGTTTCTTTTGTTGGCATCAATCAGCAAACGGGCAACATGGGCATCAGCTTTCAAATTGTTCTTCCCGGTGTGGATCTTGATCTTGCACGTGCAGGTAAAGGGCCTTCTCATGGCTGGTTCTTCCTTTCTTGCTACAACTCAGAGCAGGCAAATACTTTGAAGGAAGTAAATTCTTCACAAAAAGATAAAGACTTTATCGTTGCTATCAACTGGAAAAAAGCAGAGGAGTATGTAAAAGCTGGTAAGGGACGTAAGATGACTACAGAATATTATCACAATGTTCTGAACGAAGAAACGCACACTGCAACCTCAAACATAATGAAGGAAGTAATAACGCTTGATCCTAACGAACTTAAAGACATGGTTTACTTTATTCCTTGTCCTAAGTCGCCACATGGATGCGATGTGAACCCAACCGGTGAATACATTGTAGGTAGTGGTAAACTTGCAGCTTTGATTCCTGTATTTTCTTTCGATAAAATTCAAAAAGCAATTGCCGCCAAAACATTTGAAGGCGACTACCACGGTATTCCTGTTATAAAGTATGAAGCTGCGCTGCATGGCGAAGTGAAAAAGCCAGGTCTTGGACCTTTGCACACAGAGTTTGATGCGAAAGGAAATGCTTACACTTCATTCTTCGTGTCTTCTGAAATCGTAAAATGGAGTCTGAAAGATTTGACTGTTTTAGATCGTGTTCCTACTTACTATTCTATCGGTCACCTCATGGTGCCGGGTGGTGATACGAAATCGCCTTATGGAAAGTATGTAGTAGCCTACAACAAAATCACTAAAGATCGTTACTTACCTACAGGTCCTGAGTTAACGCAAAGTGCACAGCTTTACTCAATAGAGGGAGACAAAATGCAACTGTTGCTCGACTATCCAACAATTGGTGAGCCACACTATGCGCAGGCTATTCTTGCAGACAAGATTAAAGGTCAAAGTGTGAAATTCTACGACATCAACCACAACAAGCATCCATATCTTGCCAAAGGGGAAAAGGAAACTAAAGTTGTGCGTGAAGGCAACAAAGTGCATGTATATATGACTGCAATTCGTTCACACCTTACGCCTGATAATATTGAAGGTGTGCGTGTAGGCGACGAAGTTTATTTCCACATTACCAATCTGGAGCAAGACTGGGATATTCCCCACGGATTTGCAGTGAAACATGCTGATAATGCAGAGCTATTAATTATGCCAGGCGAAACAAATACTCTGAAGTTTGTGCCGAAGAAATCTGGTATCTATCCGTTCTACTGTACTGACTTCTGCTCTGCGCTGCATCAGGAAATGCAAGGTTATCTCCGTGTATCTCCTGCCGGTTCTAATACGCCACTCAAATGGTATATGGGCAAGCAAGACACTACAGCGGTAGCAGCTAAGTAATTTCATTTCATCAAATGGCAGTGCACAGGTATGTACTGCCATTTTTATTTCTTTTCGTCATGAAGAATAAATTAAGTCTCGGAGGAAGAATCAGCATATTTCTAGTAATAGCATGTATCGCTACGCTGTGGTTCTTTCCTATGTGGCGTATTGATCTGGCTGCGCCGCAGTATCCTGAAGGGATATACATGAATATCTGGATCAATCATCTTTCGGGTGATGTGGAAATTATCAATGGTTTGAATCACTACATCGGCATGAAGACAATTCATGAAGAAGATTTCAAAGAGTTTGTGTACTTGCCTATAGTGCTGGGAAGCTTTTGTGGTTTAGGTCTTTTAGTTTTTTTCTGGAACAGGAGAATTGGGTACTACATCTGGACTTCTATCTTTCTGCTTATTGCTGCCATATCCATGTACGACTTTTGGAAATGGGAGTACGATTACGGACATAACCTCGATCCTACCGCACCTATAAAAGTACCAGGCATGGCTTATCAGCCACCGCTCATTGGTTATAAAAAGATGCTCAACTTCGAGGCGCTTTCGCAACCCGACATAGGTGGATGGTTTTACATCATAGCCGGTGGCATTCTGGTAGGTGTTTGTTTTTATGAATGGAAACGTTCAAAAAAGAAAATGGCATGAAACAGTTTCTGATTTTCGCTGCTTGCATCTTTTTGCTTGCATCTTGTAAACGAGGTTTTGAACCTATTGAGTATGGCAAAGATGCATGTGCCCATTGTAAAATGACGATTGTAGATGATCGTTATGCTGCGGAAGCACTGACAGAAAAAGGACGCGCCTATAAATTCGATGATGTGCTTTGCATGAAACAATATGTGGGTTCAAGTCTTGCCGGAAAAAATATGCTGTTTGTAGAAGATTATAGGAAAGGTGCGAATACACCGCTTGATGCGGAAAAAGCAATCTACCTTAAACATGAATTTTTCAACAGTCCCATGAATGGCGATTATGCTGCATTTGCCAGTGAAGATGAGGCGAAGCAGTTCATGGATAGTTTGCAAATTCCCATACTGCGCTGGGGTGATATTGAGTAGCATGTTTATAAGATCCACTATATTATTTGTGTTGCTGTTTTGTGTGGCATTATTGGCTGATGCGGCAACCCACCGTGTGCAGATGAACCAAAATTTGCAGGCGGTCATCAACAAAGCTGCCAGCGGAGATACACTTCTTCTCTCAAAAGGAAACTACAACCAGCACAGCATTATTATCCAAAAGCCACTTACTATCATTGGCGAAGGCTATCCCGTGTTCGATGGTTTCAAAAAGTATGAGGTATTTATCGTAGCTGCAAACAATGTTTTCATAAAAGGAATTCAGGTACAGAACACAGGGCGGAGCAGCCTTGTGGATATGGCGGGCATCAAGCTTCAGGATGCTTCGAACGTCACCATAACCGATTGCAAAATATTCAACACCACATACGGCATTTACCTGCAAAACAGTAAGAATTGCACCATACAAAACAATGAAGTACGTGCCTCTGCAAAAGACGAATTACAATCGGGCAACGGCGTTCATGCGTGGAAGTGCGATGCCTTAACCATAAAAGGAAATACCCTGTCGGGGCATCGAGACGGTATCTACTTTGAGTTTGTAACTAATTCTTTTATCGAAAGAAATAAATCGTTCGGCAACATTCGCTATGGACTACATTTTATGTTTTCTCACAACGATACTTACAGCTACAACACCTTTAGCAACAATGGCGCGGGCGTAGCCGTGATGTACACAAAGGGCGTAACGATGAGCGTCAATATATTTCGACACAACTGGGGAGACGCTGCTTATGCCATTCTGTTGAAAGATATTTCTGACAGCAAGATCGAGCATAACAAGTTCGACAGAAATACCGTGGGCATATTTATGGAAGGCAGCAGCCGGATTCATGTGGCACAAAATATCTTTAGTGATAACGGATGGGCCATGCGCATACAGGCGAGCTGCGACGACAATGTGTTTGAGCAAAATAATTTTCTGGGCAACTCTTTTGATGTAGCTACTAATGGTACGATGATGCTCAATACCTTTCGCAATAATTATTGGGACAAGTACGATGGCTACGACCTGGACAGAGATGGTGTAGGCGATGTGCCTTATTATCCTGTCAGTGTTTATTCGGTTATTACAGAACGAATTCCTACGGCTATGATCTTGTACCGGAGCTTTCTTACCAACATTATGGATCAGGTGGAGAAGGTGATGCCCAGCATTATACCCGACCAGTTGAAAGACGATGCACCACGCACTAAAAAATGGAAGTTATGATAAGGATAGAGGGGCTTACAAAATCGTTTGGAAAGTTTAAAGCATTAGATAACATCAACCTGCAAATGCAGGAAGGCCAAGCTATCTCCTTGCTGGGTCCTAATGGATCAGGAAAGACTACGCTCATAAAGTCAATTCTTGGTTTGGTAATTCCTGAAAAAGGAAAGATCACTATCAACAATCATGTAGTGCGGGAAGATTGGGCTTACCGTTCAAAGATTGGGTACATGCCTCAGATTGGTCGTTATCCCGATAACATGACCATTGAACAGGTAATAAAAATGATCAAAGAAATCCGTAAAGACCATACACAGTATGATGAAGAACTGATTTACGGTTTTGGGCTTGATAAAATGAAAACCAAAACAATGCGCAGCCTGTCGGGGGGGACAAGGCAGAAAGTAAGTGCATGTCTTGCGTTTTTGTTTTCGCCCGATATCTACATTCTTGACGAACCAACTGCAGGGCTTGATCCGCTATCGAGCGAATTGCTGAAGGAGAAAATGGTTAAAGAACGTGCAGCCGGAAAGTTGATTCTCATCACGTCACACGTCCTCAGCGATCTGGAAGGCATCGCCAGCCACATTATATACCTGCAAGACGGCAATCTGATGTTTTATAAAACAGTGGAAGAGTTGCAGGCATCAACCGGAGAAAGCAAACTAAACAAAGTAATAGCGCAGGTAATGAGAACAGAGTTGCCTGCAATGAAACATAACTAACGCCGTGTACATTGCGGTAAACCGTCGCGTCAGTTGCGAGAAATATAAACGACTTGAAAACAATCATAAAATACGTACTGCTCGATTTGCTCCGAAACAAGATTATTCTTGTGTACACCATCATCCTTGCGGTGCTTTCCATTAGTGTATTGAACTTAGACAGCAATCCGTCTAAAGGTTTATTGAGCCTGCTGAACGTCACCTTGCTGTTCGTTCCAATTATTACTATTCTTTTCGCCACTATCTACTTTTTCAACTCTATTGAGTTTACAGAGCTGCTGCTGTCGCAACCCATAAAGCGGCAAAAAGTGATTCTTGCTGAGTATATAGGCATGGCTTCTTCTCTTGCTGCTGCGTATGCAGTGGGCGTTGGTTTGCCACTCTTATTCCTTGTTTCAGGAACGGAATCGTTGATACTGGTGCTGACAGGCGTATTGCTAACACTTATTTTCTCTTCACTTGCACTGCTCATCTTTGTAAAGTCGAAAGACAAAACCCGCGGCATCGGCATTGCCCTCGTGGTAGCTCTTTTCTTTACGCTGCTTTTCGATGGGTTGCTCATTGCATTCATTTATTCCTTCAGCGACTATCCCATAGATCAGGCCGTGATTGCCATTATCGCTTTCAATCCCATAGACCTTGCGCGTGTACTCATGTTGTTGCAGCTTGATACTTCTGCGCTCATGGGCTACTCCGGCGCATTGTTTAAGAAATTTCTTGGCTCTGCCACGGGCAGCATTTTTTCCATAAGCTGCATGGTGTTTTGGGTAGTAGTTCCTTTGTTTCTGTCGGTAAGAATATTCAGGAAGAAAGATTTGTAAACAGATTTTTGCCGGTATTTTATTGTTACCGGTTCAAGGAAGCAAATCACTTTGCCCGAAGGTGAGCAAGTTATTGTCCGGGTCAAGCAGGGCAAACTCTTTTTGCCCCCAGGGCTTTGTTTCCAGTTTGCCATTGGGGTGAATAGCTACGTTATGTTCCAGCAGCCAGGCATACAGTTTATCAATATCGTTGGTGCGGAGGTACACCTGCCCATAGTTTTCTTTCGGATCAAGTTCGTTGTATTCGAAGAAATGAAGCTCGATGTGGTCTTTTTCTACCATCAGGTAGCCATCATAGTCTCTATTGCCAACTACCCTGAAGCCTAACTTGCCCACATAAAACTCTCTTGTTGCTTGTTTGTTTCGCATGGGCAACTTGGGATGAATATGGGTGAGCATGACGATGTATTTGTAATGAAGGTAGTAGTTTAGCAGATTACCGTGCCTTCGCTCCCCAAGAGATAGATTGCCCTTCATTGCAAAAAGGAAAAGAGCAGCCGAAGCCACCCTTTTATTAAATCCAATTGGTGCAGGATTTTATTTTGTCTTCACCTTCGTTTCGCCATCTTCCATCTTCACCTTCGTATTGCCTATCTTTTCTTTATACTCATCGCCGTCCATCTTTATTTTATCATCGCCCTGCTTCACTTTTATCTCGTCCCCATCTATCTTGATCTTCGTATCATCCACACGCCAGTTGTCTCCTTCATGTATCAGTGCATTGTTTACAATTTGTCCGCTGGTGGCAGAAAAAGTATCACGACTGTTTACATCCACGTAAATATCTACAGGATTGCCCGATTCATCTACATAACGACCCGATGCTTCATCGCGGCGAACAGATCCGCCGGTTTTCAGATCAATATAGCTTGCCATGGCGCTTGAGCCGCCCGATCCTGTACTCATTTCTATACTGCCGGTGCTTACAGTGGTAGAATCGCTTGTGTTTTCTTCGCTATTAGCCAAATCGTTGCAGGCTGCAAAACTTAAAGCGCCAAATGCCACGATAGAATACATAACTCGTTTCATAGTAGTCTTATTTTTCCGTGGATACTAAAAAATTCAGGCCAGCGGGGGAATGATGCTTTAAAGTCCCAACTTTCCCTGCGCCTTTGTATTCCCTTTCCGCATTGGACAAAGTACAACGTCAAAATGAATACTTAGTATTCGAAGGTTACTACCTTATATTTGATGATTAAGCGTTTTCTTTTAATTTGGAACAACAAGTTATGCAGCAAAAACGTTATCTTGGATTTTACTTATTAATAGCACCTCTCCCTGCCCTCCCACTTTGTGATTTTCTTATTGCCGAATACCCTACCTTCACAACGTTGCCTTTTAGGCGTCACCAAGCTGAATCCAATTTCATGCTGCCAATTTCTTCGCAGCTTCAATTCCCTTCTACTTTCTGGCGTATTTTCTTTACCCTCATTAAATGCCTGCAATGTCACAAAACAAAAAGGGAATGCCAATTTCTCATTTAAACTTTGACCTGAAAAACATGAGTGTTGATGAAATGAAAAGCATGTTTATGAATGTATCTATGAGATCACTGGGTAGTTGGCTTACCTATTACCAGGGAAAGGAACAATATGAAATCTGCCAGATCATCAAAGACATATACGACTACAAAAGTGGCAAGCCCTATTGATGAGTTTCAACTTTTATAAAGACAGATGTCACCAGAAAACTGGTGAACAGTAATCATTAGCACCCCAATTTATGACATCGCTCATGTTTCAGGAGCATGAAGTCTGCGACCTTCGCTTCTTCATTTCTCTCAATCACCCGCATGAGCAACGCATCGCAGCACACATTCCATATCCCTGTTTTAGGGCTTTGTTTCAGTATAGATTCTCCGTTGAAGGTAGCGCGTTATGGCATATCGTCTGTTGTTTCCATTATAGAAGATGAGCTTATTGAGCACATGCGGTCTTATCATTGTTTGCAAAATGGTAAGGTGTACATTCCTATTTCCGAAAAAGAACACGACTATCGTGCAAAGCGAATAACTGCTTACCTCAACATGATGCAGGAACTGGTAGGGGAACAAATTGCCTTATTGAAAGCACAGCCTTTGAAAGAGGGAACAGAGCTTTGGAAATACTTTCAATTGCTGCCGGAAAACGCAGCGCTGAAAAACAAGTTCAATACTTTTCTCCAAACAATCGATGCGGCTATTAAGAAAGGTTTGGAAGAAGAATTGAGCAATGCTGTTGCCCCAGGTGCCATAGACGTAAACATAATGGCTAAGGTAGATAACGCGCGGTATGACAAAGAGGGTAATCGCCTGCCCGATGAATACTCCGATGCACTCTCGGCATTGCGTGGCTTTGCACAAAGCAACCTTTCATCGTCTGTGGTTTTCTCGGCCGGTTACAATCCTAAGCTGTATGCCTATGCAGAGCAGTTTGCAGATTTCTTTCCCGATGAAGCAGGTGTTTTGAAAAAGAAAATCATATTGAAAGTAAGCGATTACCGCTCGGCGCTGGTACAGGGCAAATTGCTTGCAAAGAAAGGATTGTGGGTTTCGGAATTCAGAATAGAGTCAGGATTAAATTGTGGTGGTCATGCTTTTGCAACAGAAGGCTTGCTGATGGGGCCAATTCTTGAAGAGTTTAAAAACAAAAGAGCAGAGCTGCGGCAGGAATTGTTTGATCTGTGTAACCGCTCTCTTGCAGCAAAAGGAGTATTGCAGCTACCGGAAACTGCACCGCAACGCATAGCAGCCCAGGGCGGCATAGGAACCGGAGAAGAGCAGACCTTTCTTCTGGATTATTATCAACTGGATGGAACCGGCTGGGGCAGTCCCTTCTTACTGGTGCCCGAAGCTACCAATGTGGACGACACCACCTTATCACAGCTTGCATCTGCTTCGCCAAACGATTACTATCTGAGCAATGCTTCTCCGCTCGGCGTTCCTTTCAACAACTTTCGCAGAAGCAGCAGCGAAGCGCAGCGCAAGGATAGGGTAGAGCGCAACCGTCCGGGCAGTCCCTGCTACAAAAAATATCTTTCTTCCGATACAGAGTTTACTGATCAGCCTATCTGCACTGCATCGAGAAAATACCAGCACCTGAAGATCAAACAACTAAAGGAGTCGAACTTGCCGGAACAAGTGTTGCAGCAAAAAATAGAAGCTTTAGAAGAAAAAGATTGTTTGTGTGAAGGGCTTACCACTTCGGTGCGGTTGAAGAATGAAATGTACTTGCCGCATCAGCTATCTGCTGTGGCTATTTGTCCTGGTCCGAACCTTGCTTTTTTCTCTGGTGTTTTCAGCTTGCAGCAAATGGTAGATCATATCTACGACAGATCGGAAATTACCAATAAGCTCCCTCGTCCGCACATGTTTGTCAACGAACTGAAACTATACATTGACTATTTCCAAAAGCACATGGACACAGCACAAACTAAGGTGCTTGAAAAATTCCGATCCAACCTGCTCGCCGGTATTAGCTATTATAAGTTGCTGCTTTCGGATGCAAAAGAAGAGTTAGCGCGCTACGAAGAAATGTTGCAACGAGAGGTGGTGTTAGCGTAGAGAGGGGTTAAACATTGTTGCCGATTGTGTAAACAAGAAGGAAGATAAAGCCTGCTACGGCTATCAATCCATGCACCACAGCCAGCCATTTGGGAACCCTTTTACCCGTAAGGTCGCGTGCTGCCAATACAAAACCTCCAAGCGCGGCGATAACAAACAGCACAGCGCTTTCCGTTAGTCCGGGTTTGTTGCCAAACACATACGTCAGTAAAAGAACAAGCGCCACGGCCGCAAGCAGTCCATGCGTCACCATAATTCCTTTAGGCGTTTCTTTTCCTTTTAAAACATATGATAACAGCGTCATTCCGAAGATGGCTGCAAGTGCGAATAGCGCAATGATGGTATAAAGCATGATTGTCTTTTTTAAGTTTAGATAGCAACTATGCAAAAAGGTTACAGAAAATGCTTTGGTTTTGTAACTTAAACAACCTGTGGTTATCTAATCTAAACCCCCCCCGTTATGGAAATGTCTGTACCCGTTGTTCATTCGGAGCTAAGCGACAAGGAAATAGTAGAAAGGATATTAGGCGGCGAAGGCAGATGTTATGAGCAGCTTATCAGAAAGTACAACGCACGGCTGTACCGCATAGCAAGATCAATAGTGATTGATGATAATGATGTGGAAGAACTAATGCAATGTGCCTATATCAAAGCTTATGAAAATCTTGCAAAGTTTCATTGGCGCTCTTCATTCCCCACCTGGCTTGTGAGGATCTTAGTAAATGAATGCTTTGCCTTCCTGAAAAGAAAAAACCGGTATGTAAGCATTGATGACGATCAAAAAACATTCAGCAACATGACAACAGTTACCCCCGCAGCCATTGTATTGAACAAGGAACTGGCTGTAGCTCTGGAAAATGCCTTGTTTGATATTCAGGAAAAATACCGCACTGTGTTTGTGATGCGCGAGATAGAAGATATGAGCATTGCAGAAACAGCACAAGCTCTTGATCTTACAGAAAGTAATGTAAAGGTTCGGTTGAACAGGGCTAAGACTATGCTACAACAAAGGCTAAATGATTATTACAAAAGCGATGCAGTATTCAGCTTCCATCTTACCCGCTGCGACAGGGTGGTGGTGGGTGTGTTTGCTGCTGTGGGGTGTGAAGATTCACCACCCTAGCAGCGCTTTGCCCTCCTCGCTTATTTTATCTGCATTCCATTTTGGTTCCCACACAAGGTTTATAACTACGGTGTAACCTGGCATTGCTTCTTCTACCGCAAGCTTCGCATGAGCCGTGATCATTCCTCCCATCGGACAAGAGCGGGTGGATAAAGTCATGTCCACATTTATGTCTCTGTCAGTTACTTCTACGGCATAAACAAGTCCGAGATCAACGATGTTGATATTAAGTTCGGGATCGTTGACCTGATGGAGCGCATTCAGCACTGTAAACTTTTCCTTGTAGTATTTGTCGGTGAGTTCGGGTATCATTTGGTTTTTAGTTTTAAGAGCATTCTGAAAACATGAAAGCAATAGAAAGCAGCAGCAACTATCATTAACACGCTGCCCGAATACAACAGCAATACATGTTGTAGCAAAATGCCTGCAAGAAAAAGCAGGAAGCCAGGCAGGTAAAGAAGCATCTGCCATTTCACCCATCGTTCATTAAACAAGTCTTTGGGCATAAGTTCTGGTAGCTGATTTGGTTTCTGGATGTGCATCCACACGATGAAGGGCAGTGTTTTGAAAGTTTGCGCCATGATGATGACACTGATGAAACCAAAGAAATAAGCAAAGCCATAAGCAGTGAAAACTTGTACCGGTATTTTATTTCCGGCAAACAGAATAAACAGCAGCAATAAAAACGGAATGGACAATAGAAACAAAGCCAGAAATGTCTGCTTCATTCCCTGGTCGGTTTGCTTGCGCATAGCTGTTTTGTGGCATTGCCATATATAGCGCAGGTAACAAGTTATACCTATCAGAAAGATGAGCAAATAAAGAGGCCTGCCTAAAGTGCTTTTAAACACCATGCCTTCCATCAGAAAAAGTATCAGTGAGAGGTTGAAAGCGTAAAACGTAATAGTCAGCAGTTTCTTTTCTTCTTTTTGACTCAATAAAAACATGGGCACTAACCGCGAGCTTACACCTACTACCAATTGCATAAACCAACCGGCCATGCCAATGGAAGCATGCAACTTGAGATAGTGTAAATGGTCTTCGGGTAAAAATGGGAAACGCAGATTGATAAGCAGCATCAGCCCAATTATCGCTGTAAGTATCAGCCACACGTGCGCTGTGAGTATAAAGTCGTTGATGATATTGCTGTCCGCTTTCTTAATGGTTGCAAACAGGTTGTAAGCATGGAGTAAAAACGACAAAAGCAATAAGCCTCCGCCTGCAAATGCAACCCATGTAAAAGAAAAGTTCCAGAAGGAAGTAACGAGCATTGCCATGCCGGATAGCTTGAGAAGAAAAACAGCAACAGGAATTTTTTCGGAATAAAGTCTTTGCTCAGAAATAACCGGAGCAAGCTGATTGCTCGCACCAAAAATGACCATTGTAGCCCAGCCAAGAACAGCAAGATGGGTAATGGCTAAAAGCTTTGGCTGAAAATAATGATCTGTAAATGCCTGCGCAGATAACAAGCACAGGAAGCCTATTAAAACAAAACTTACGGCTGCTGTAGCATAGTAGGGTAGTATAGCATACCGCGAAGGAATATGGTCTTGTGGCGGCATCATAGCTACGATGTCTGCTCCTTGTAAATGATAAGATGAACACCGTCTTCCACCTGTTTATAGGCAAAGGAAAAATTCCGGTCTTTCAGTTCGGGCAGTAAAAACAGCGGCACCTTTTTGTGATAAACAAACAATGCTTTATCAGCATCAAGCGTTTCTATTGCTTTCAAAATGGTCATCATGGGCTGCGGCATAGGCAATGCACGAACATCTATTTCCTGCATCTTTCCCTGGTAGCGTGTTAGTATGGTTTCAAAGTCTGTAGCGGGCAGCGCATTTTCATTGTTTATACTCGTAGCACTACGTGTAATGTAAGTATGCACTATTTCATCTTCAAGCGTTTTTACAACAGCTTCGTATCCTCTGTCGTTTAAAATCCTTATCAGTGGAATTGGTTCAAAGGAATTGATCAGAAGCAGTGTTTCATCCTTGCCTAAGTTATTCACCTCCTCCATTATTTTCTTAAAAGGATCTTTTCCTGAGGCGAGGTCTTCGCGCACGTCTAAAAGCTTGTCGTACCGAATCGCCTTCTCTACTTTTCCTGAAATGATGTTCGTCTTCACGGTTTCATCTATCTCAAATCCTAGTGGTTTCAATCGTTCAAAAAACACACTGATATCCACTTTGCCAATCTTTGCTGCTTCCGAAATGGTAACGCGTGAAGCAAGTATTTTTCGCAGAATGGGATTGTATAGTTTTTTGAAATGGTCGTTGATGCTTGCGATGGCATCTATTGCTTTGGGATTAGCCTTTATGAGGGCAGATATCTTTGTGTTTGCATCAATGATATTCATGTCGTCTGGGTTTTAAAATAAGTTTCACACAGAGGGCACAGAAAACAGAGCAGTATTCTTTGTGCCTCAATGACTTTGTGCGCTCTGTGGGAAACACATGGACTTCGGATTAGATTCTCGCGTTTCACACAGAGGGCACAGAGAACAGAGCAGTATTTTTTGTGCCTCAATGACTTTGTGCGCTCTGTGTGAAACAAAAAACTATTTCTTTTCCATTGCCTTAGGATTAGATCGTATCGTTTCACATATAGGGCACAGAGAACAGAGCAACATTCTCTATGCCTCAAAAACTCCGTGCGCTCTGTGTGAACAAAAAATTATTTCTTTTCCATGGACTTCGGATTATATCGTCTCGTTTCACACAGAGGGCACAGAGAACAGAGTTGTATTCTTTGTGCCTCAAAAACTTTGTGCGCTCTGTGAGAAACAAAAAACTATTTCTTTTCCATTGCCATTGCCTTCGGAAATAGAATGTTGTTTTCGAGATGAATATGCTGCAGCAAATCGTTCTCAAATTCTTCCAGTTTGTAGTACAACATTTTTATGCTGTTGCATGAATTTTCCGGAACCTGAAAGTCGCTGGTCAGTTGGCGTATATCTCTCATCAACTCGCCTGCAATATCGTGGTCGCGCTCCATCATAAAAATGGGATCGTTGATTGTTTCAAAGCCAATTTTAGTGCCTCCGTTTTCCAGCAATTTTATGGAAGGGAAAAGAATTTGCTCTTCCTTTTTCATGTGTGTGGTCAGCTCGCAGCGAAGTTCATTGAACTTGTTGTAAACTTCTACGAGGAACGGATTATTTGCCCCATGATGTCCTGCTACTTTGTGAGCAAGGTCTTCGATGATGGGTGCGTATTGGGTTACATAACCGTGGTGTACATTCACTATGTAGTCTGCAAGAAATGAAAGATTGAATGTGTTGAAATCAAGCTGTGGCCCAGTTTGAGGTTTCTTTTCTGCTTCTTCCAATTCATTTTTTACCCGAAGAACATCCAGTCCCTTTTCCTGACACGCTTCTTCAAGCGATTTTTTTCCGCCGCAGCAAAAATCAATGCCCAGTTTTTTCAGGAGTTCAGCCTTACGCATATCTTTTGCAGCAATTTCACCTACTGTTTCACTGTTCTTCGCATTCTTCTTTATTTCTACTTCCCATATTTCCGGCCCGTTTGAAAGATAGGTCCAGGAGAAGCAGTTGCCACGCTCACCGAGCAGTTGATAGTAGAGCGGTTTAGGATCATGATCGTTATGGATCACTACGGCTGCGCCTTCTGCTACATTGTCGAAAGCATCGAAAATAGTCGGGTGCTTCATTCTTGGTTCTAGCACCGTTACATCAATAAACACGTTGTTCATTTTTCAGTTGTTTTTATGATTGAGAAAATTGTTTAAAAGTTTTTAGTTCATTATAGTTCATCTGTAAGTTGGCACCTATTCTCCAGCGTGTAATAGCAATGAGTACCGCGCCTGCAAACAAACATGCTGCGGCTGCGAGCAGCAACCAGGTTGCCAACGCTATGCTTGTCATCAGCATAAATCCAAGTCCTTGTCCAAACAACACTACTTCGGTAACGATCACTCCGGTAGTGAAGAGCCATATTGCGAAAGCGGCTAAGCCTGTGTGCGGCATCAGTTCCGATTGTACGAAATGACCAATAAGATATAGGGTGATAAAAGCCAGCAAGACTAAATGAAGGAAGCCAATGATGACCGGTCTGTTAGCAAATACCATAGTTCCTAATGAGGGTACAATAGTCAATGCCTGAAAGATCATTTTGAATACAAAAGCGATCATGGATATGGTGATCAGAATTTTTGCAGTAGGCTTGAGTGTGAGAAATGCCTCCCGAAGATTTCCGACAATTAAAAAGAAATACACAGTGCTTACTACAATGAATCCGCTTCCTATAATTGCTATTCCTCTTATTATATCGCTCGGATAATGCCACAGATAAGAAATGAACAAGGAAGGAATAATGGAGGCGTTAAGCAACTGTGCAAACCGCCATGTGGTTTTATTTTCCACCTTCAGATAATGTAGTAGTAAAGCAAAAACTGCGAGCGTGAAAAAGCCACTGTACTGCAAATGCAGATAGGTATAAACGGCATCTTTATAGAGATACATGTTCGAGGATTTTGAAGCAAGCAGATAGGCAAGTGTAAATGCACCTACGGATGACAACGCCATATACACTACCGCGGCGATAGAAAGCAACTTTACAGATCGTGCGACCGGAGCCTTTCTTACATCGCGTATGAAAACGAAAGTGTAACCATAGGTTACAAAAATGAACAGCGTGGAGAACAGAATAGAGAAGAAGCCGTATCCTTGAAACGGGAAGCTTAAAAGCATTCCCACAGCATTAAATTGAATGCCGAAGAACAGCCATTTATAAATCTTTTTTTGCGCTGCTTCTTTTGGTAAGATTTGATAGGCCGTTAATGCAAGCAGTGCAAGTGTTACCCAACCCCCAAAGGCAAAATGGGAATGTGCATGAAGCGTGTATTTAAAGTCGAGGAAAGGAATAGAAAAGATCATCTTACACCGCATCACAAATCCAAGTAGTGCTACTATTGCAAGGTTAATAAGCGCTATGCCTGTCCATTTTTCCAGTGCTTTCATAATTAAGGACATTTTTGTCTTTTATTCTTCTAAATTTTTTTTTAGTTAGTGCATCAAAACGATTTCTCCATTTTTCAATTTCACCGCCAGCCTGTCAATAGTCGTTTCATCCATCATCTTGTTCAGAGCTTCCCGTATGCCTACAAACTGGTGATGAAGCGGACAAGGTCTTTCTTCTGAACACTGTTTCAATCCGAGTCCGCAACCGATAAATAGTTTGTTGCCATCAATTGCTTCAACAATCAATTTGATAGGCATACGTTGCTGTTGAGGGTCTATATAAAAACCCCCGTTTACACCTTTCTGAGAACTAACAATTTCATGTCTGGTAAGTACCTGCAAAATTTTTGCCGTGAAGTGTTTCGGCGCTTCGATATGAGCGCATATTTCGTCAATGCCCACCTTCGATCCATTCACTGTTTCGGCAGCTATATAAACTGTTGCTCTAATTCCGTACTCACAAGCTTTTGAAAACATTTCCTATTTATTTTTTAGCCAAAATTCATCTGTCCAGATCAGTGGCAATTGCTGCTGATGAGCTATTTCCAATTTTTTTCCTGTTGCTTCAAGCTGTTCTGCGTATGTATTTGATTCGATGTAGGGAAATAATTTTCGCTCTTCAAATCGTATATGATCATCAAGATGGTCTGCGAACTTTTTCAATCTTTCCGCATCTTTGTTCGTTTTTTTCATTTCCTCGATCATTGCATAGATGTCATTATGCTGCGCCAGCACTTCGATTTTCATCGGATGCTTTTCTTCGAGTACGGGAAACAAAATTTCTTCTTCCTGCCTGAAATGTTCTTTGAGATGATGTTCAAAAAAATAAAGTACATATTCCTCAATTCTGTTCAGCTCTGTATCGTTTTTTAAACCCGTTCTTATCTTCCAGCAAAGCAACAATCCTTCATGATGATCTCGGGAAAGCTGCATTAATTCTTTGCTGCGTTTTATTGGTTTTGTTTCCATGTCATATTTGTTCAATTACTTGTTCCAGTTTCTGTTTTTTCACAAGCTTTAAAGCTGCGCTATCAATCAAAATATTTTGGGGAGGGGTGTGGTATTTCTTTAACGCAATAAAATAGTTCCAACAGATAATAGCAATGCCTGCAAAAAGGGAAATTCCGGCAAATGAAAATACTTTCAGCGATGTAATTACGGGCTGCATCATTTCCTGAAAATTGGTCATGCCCAGCGCTACATCCCGATAGCCTTTTAGCAGACCTGCAACTACAAGTGCAAGCCAGAAAACCAGAAGGCTGATCTTAGCAATTGATAATCCTTTCAAAATCATTTTTCGATTGCTTTCATGCAGCTCATCCACTTTCAAAATGTAGCCTAAAGATCCCAATAAAATCATTGTGTTGATGCCGATGGTTGCACCCATTGCATGTGCCACCGTTATGTGTGTGCCATGAGTGTAACGGTTGATGGCGGGAATACTCATGAGCAATGCAAGAAACAGATTGAGATAGACCCAAAACTCTGCATACATCATAAAGCGGTGCGCAATCAGATGTTTAAACTTGCGGGCCTCACTCAACTTGCTCCTGAAATCCATGCAGATAGCTATGAAAATTATCCACTCGGTCATGCTTACAGCATAGGCAGTATGGCGGATAAAAGATGTGGCGGGAAGATTATAAATATGGTGTCCCCAGTTGAGCATCAGATTGGTGAGACCGATAAAGTAAAATGCGAATGCACGTTTGGAAATGGCAACGCTTTCATCACCCAGTATGCGTGTCATTATAAACAAGGCTGTACCGTAAATCATTTGATTCCACGCACCTACCATTGCTCCGTTAGATTTCCACTGTATTGTTATTTCTGTAAGAAATGATTGTCGAAACCAGGGAATCTGATAAAGGTTTTGCTCGAGGAAAGTAATGAGGAAGAAGACAATACCCGTTGACCATTGCCATACATACAAAGGCGGATTTTTTGTTCGCTTAGTCCATGCTTGGAAATATCCAAACATCAAACTTAGCCATGCAATAAGAATAGGAATACCTAAAAAAGGAGGGAACTCCCAATATTCTCTTCCTCCGAATTTTTTAAAGGCATAAAAGATAAAAATGCTCACTACGGTTGCAATCCACAGGTAAATAAAAACTTTTTCAGATGTTGTTTCTTTTGCCTGAAATACATCTTTTTTGAAGTGAAGAATTCCCGCAGTTGCGCCCGTAATAATCCAGAATAATGCAGCGGAAACGTGCATGGGCCGCAACTGATAAAACGGTAAATATTTGTTGTAAACTTCAGGATACAGAAATGCAAATGAAGCGATCATGCCGAAGAACAATGTGGTCAACAACAGGGCAAGCGCAAAGCCTATAAATATTTTATGACTCCTACTCATCGTTTCGATATCCTATAACTTCCAGTCCAGTGTACAAGCGAATCAGCTACTTTAGAACGACCGGATTTATCTACCCAACTAAGGAATGCAAGCAACTCGTTTACTTCTTGCTCATTCAAATGAAAGTTGGGCATTTTTCCGGTTCCATATCGAATAAAGCTGCGCATGTATTCCTTTCCTTTATCGGAAGCCGTGTTGGTAAGGTCGGGTCCCATGTAGCCGCCAAGTCCATAAAGCTGATGGCAACTCTGGCAATTTTTTTCCTGCCATGTTTTCCAACCGGCGGTCACTTCATCTGATGGTTTGTTTTTTCTTTGCACATCGCTGAAAGCATACACGGCGAACGAATACAGTGCAAAAACAACAGACAATATCAGAAGGATCTTTCTCACGCTTTATCAATGTCAAAACTCCTTAGAAATGCTTGCGCAGACTATGACAAAAATCATAAGCAAGACTGATGGATGTCAAAGTGATGTAAATCGAAAAGGCTCCCCGCGAAAGAGGAGCCTTTTGAATAACCATTAAAAACCAATTTTTATTATTGAGGCAACAATACCTGATCTATTGCATAAATAAGTCCGTTAGAAACCGGAATAGCCGCGAGCACTTTAGCTTTTCCGTTTACCACTATCTGACCGTCCTTTTTACTAATGGTAATGTTGCTGCCATTTGCCTGCCCGATGCTTTGTCCTTCCTGAAGCATTTCTTCTTTAAAAACACCAATTGAAACATGGTATTGTAAGATGTCAGTGAGTTTTTCCTTATTCTCATTCTTCATCAAATCGTCCACAGTACCTGCGGGCAGTGCATCGAAAGCTGCATTTACCGGAGCAAAAACTGTAAATGGACCGGCATTGCTAAGGGCATCTACAAGTTCTGCTTGCTTAACTGCTGCTACAAGAGTGGAGTGATCTTTACTACCCATTGCAGCCTGTACAATGTTTTTCTGGCTTACGTCATCCTGTACACCAGACTGACCAGCAGTTGAGTTTTCGGTCTGAGTGACTTCATTTTCTTGTGTAGCAGTTTTGTTTTCTGAACAACTAACTACAATTGTTGCAAATGCAATTGTGGCGATTAATGAAAGCTTCTTCATTTGAAATGTTTTTTGTGTGCATGTAAAACTATCTTTTGGTGACAGATGAAAAGATGATGTGCATCATAAAGAACACTTTTTTGCCTGATTTCCGTTTGCATTTTTTTAAGAAACTGACAACCATCATACGCCCACCTGACGAACATCAGTTTGCCTTTACCGATTGCTGCTTATACGCTGCATAGTTTTGCTACAAATTCTACAACGTGAGAAAGTCATACAAGTATTTGCGGGAGACAGTATTACCAGAATGCGATGTAATGCACCAGTCTATTTTTTCTTGTCTTACAGCAGTGGAATTGCAATTGTTTGATGAACACAAGTCCTGCCTTGTTTTCAAAAAGGGACAACACATTTTCAATGAAGGAAATTATCCGCTTGGTGTTTATTGCATTGATGACGGCAAGGTAAAACTGGAACGAAGTGGGGACGAGGGAAAAATGCAAATAGTTCGTATGGCGAAGGCGGGAAATATTATCGGTTACCGCGCACTTTTTTGCAACGAAAAATACAACGCCACGGCGGTGGCTATTGAAGACACTAATATCTGCTTCATTCCTAAAGATGTTTTCAATACAGCGTTGCAATCCAACAATCATCTTGCGCAAAGTTTTATAAGGTTGTTAGCTTCAGATCTCCGTAAAGCAGAAGATCATCTTACAGAACTGGCGCAAAATCCGGTGAGAGAAAGAATGGCAAAAGCTTTGCTCTTTTTGAAAAATACTTATGGGCTTGAGGAGGATAATGCAACTATCAATATAGCGCTGACAAGAGAGGAGATCGCCGACCTTGTAGGCACAGCCACAGAAACAGCAATACGCTTACTGTCTGAATTGAAGCATGAAGGCGTGGTAGCTTTCTGCGGAAAAAAAATAAAAATCACAAATATGCCGGTATTGATAAAGGCATCCCGGTGCTATCAAAGTGAATATGCTGTTTACTAATTAGGTGTGTAAACTGCTGCTGACTTTCACGCTAGTTCAGCATATTTTCCAGTTTCTTTTCGTTTAAGATGGTGATGTCTCCGCCTTTTATGTCTATGAGCTTTTCATCTTTAAAATCGCTGAGCGTTCTTATCAAACTTTCCTTTGCAGTGCCTGCAATTGTTGCGAGGTTTTCTCTGCTGATATCAATAACGTAATTGCTGTTTTCGCCTTTGTATTTTTTGTTCAACGCTACCAGTGCATCTGCTACTTTTTTGCGCAAAGAGTTGTAAGCGATATTTAGTAATTGGCGTTCTTTTTCAGTCACGTTTTTGGCAAGTAACTGAATGAATTTTTGCATCACATCCCGGTTGCTGTTTACCAACTGGTCGAATTCTTCTTTTGGAATAGAAGCTATTTCCGCTTCCTCAATTGCTTCTGCTGTTTCTTTGTAAGAAGTGCCCTCAAGCAGGGCAAGATAGCCGAAGAAATCTCCTTCATTAAACAAGCCTACCACCAGTTCTTTGCCATCATCATTGGTTTTGTAGGTTTTTACTTTTCCTTTTTCAATGTAGAATAAACGTAGCGCATGGTTTCCTTCCGAATAAATGATTTGTTTCTTTTTGAAGCGATTCAGTGTTCTGTCCTGCGCCAGTTCTTTCAGTAAATCTTTACCGCCTGCCGAACTGATAATTTGATTTAATCCGTTGAGATCAGGTGAAATATCCTGTTTTAAAATGTCCGACTTTCGTATGCGGCTTTCTATCGCATTCAGCAGTTCTGTTCCGTTAAAGGGTTTGGTTATATAGTCATCGGCGCCAAGCTCCATTCCCTTTCTTATCTCTGCGCGTTCCGCTTTAGCTGTTAGAAAGATGAAAGGTATGTTTCGTGTTTTTTCATTTTTTTGAAGCATGTGTATTACCCCATACCCGTCAAGTACCGGCATCATGATATCGCATACTATTATGTCGGGTGTGTGTGTTACGGCAAGTTCAATTCCTTGTTTGCCATCCGGAGCAGTCAATACTTTGTAATTGGCGAGTTCCATAATCTCGCTCATATTCTCTCTTATATTTTCATTGTCTTCAATTAGCAAAATGGTTTTCATTCCTGTTCCGTTTTTTCTTTAAAAGTAATAATGAATTCGGTTCCATTGTCGAGTTCGCTATTGTATTCTATTATGCCGTTCATCAACTCGGCATATTTGGCAACTATGTGCAATCCCAGTCCGGTTCCCTGAATATTAGTAACATTTTCTCCTCTGAAAAAACGCTCAAACAAATGCTGCTGATCTTCCTTCGATATACCCACGCCCCTATCTTTTACCGATAAGCTCATCTGATGTTTCATGCAGGTTGTCGTTACTTCGATAGCAGTGTTTTCAGGCGAGAATTTGATAGCATTAGAAACCAGGTTCATCACAATATGTTTCAACAAAGTCGCATCCAAAATGAAATGTTTTTCGCCCTGGTGGGAATAATTTATTTCCTGTCCCGGTCGGATGATAGTTTGCAACTCGGCAATGATGGCTGCAATAAACTGCTCTGTATCTAATTCCGAATAGCGCACTTGTATCTTTCCTTCTTCAATCTTTCCAACAGAAAGAAAATCGTTCAAAATATCGTTGAGTGTATTTACGGACGATACGATACGCTGAATATGACGATCGCGTTTTGGCTGATCTTCTGTTTGATGATACTTGGCGAGTAGGTATGCAGAGGAGAGAATGGTGCTGAGCGGTGTTCTGAATTCATGAGATGCCATCGAAACAAAACGGGATTTTAATTCGTTCAGTTCCTTTTCTTTTTCCAGCGCCTCCGACAACGATTGGGTTCTTTCTGTTACTTTCTGTTCGAGTTCGGCATTCAGTTTTACCAGTTCGTTTTCCGATTGTTTTCGAATACTTATATCGCTGACAAATGCAATGGCAAACATTCCTTCGTCAGTTTTATAGGTACTAAGGCTTACTTCAACGGGAAATTCGCGCCCGTCTTTTTTTACTGCAAACAGATCCATCCCACTTCCCATGGGTCGGCTGTGAGGGCTATCTCCGTAATATTCTGTCCGATGTTTTTCGTGGCGTGTTTTGTAGCGCGATGGTATAAGCACTTCTATTTTCTTGCCGATTATTTCATCGTGCAAATAGTCAAATTGCTTCAGTGCAAACTCGTTTACCAAGATAATATCGCCTGCCCGATTGACTGTTATTATGCCAATGGCAGCATTGTTGAATAAGGCTTCAAATTCCTGTCTTTTACTCATAAATGCAGGTTGTGGGGAAGTTTCAAAATCAGATCAGTACGTTAGGGCAATATTACTACAGGAGCTTTGGATAATTGGATCAGATCTTCTACAATGTAGGAGCGGAAGTAGTCACTAAATTCTCTTGAACCTTTTTGAACGATCAATAATCCGTTACCTGTTTCAATCTGCTTTGTTATTCCCCGCACCACATCTTCATTTCGCACAATCTCATAGCTAAGTGCATATTCTGGAAATATTTGGAGAAGTAAGTTTAAATATACTGTTACTTCTTCATCAGATTCGTGGGGTTTTAGTACCGAAAACAAAATGACTTTTTTTCCAAATGCTGCGGTTACAGAAAGCACTTGCCGCAAAGCTTCTTCATTTACCGGAAACCTGGGAGTAACTGCAATTTGTACGCAATCAAAATCGTTCGACTCACAATCGAGCGGCAAGACCACTATCGGTTTTTTTACCTCCTGATAAAGTCTGATGGCGGTACTTTGAAAAAACAGACGTTCCAGCCAGCTTTTATTTTTCATACCCACAAAAATGATGTCGAGCATTTGAGAGGTGTGTAGCTTGTGGATGGCAATTTCAAGACTTCCTGTAGTTACATAAAAGCGAACGGTTACAGACGTATCAAGTTCGTTGGCTACAAAGTCTGTAAGTTCGGTGAGCGCCTTTTCCCGTTCGTGTCTTTTTATTTTGCTGCGAATTTCTCCCTCACCAATGCCGGGTGCCATAGAATAGACCTGTTGAATAATGAGAAGCTCGGCATCAACCCTGCCTGCCCAGTTTCCTGCAAACCTCAGCAAAGTCTTCGATTCTTCCTTCACATCAATTAGTAAGATAAATCTCTTCTTCATGGCAAATGTTTCATGTGATGAACGCAAACTAACAAATAAAGCGTAGCCGAAACAAAAGGGTTGAGGTCAGGCCGTTCGTAGATGGTTTTGTAATTTCCGGCCGAGATAGGATTGATAATTTTTCAGGCGGAGTATATGGGACACTTACCAAAGTTAATTGAAGATTTAGCGCTAATCCTGATGACAGGAGCCTTCACCACTTTGATCTTTAAGCGGATCAAACAGCCCCTTGTTTTAGGATACATTATTGCGGGTTTTTTGGTTGGGCCTCATTTGTCTATCACACCCACTGTTGCAGATAGAGAAAATGTAAAAACGCTGGCAGAGATAGGAGTTATATTTCTTCTTTTTAGTCTCGGTCTGGAATTCAGCTTTAAAAAACTGATGCGGGTTGGAGGCACAGCATCTATCACCGCGTTTGTAGAAATAATTTTCATTACCATAATGGGGTACTTCACCGGAAAACTTATGGGATGGTCCACTATGGACAGCCTGTTTCTTGGAGGTATGCTTGCCAGTTCCTCCACTACTATTATCATTCGTGCGTTCGATGAACTGGGAGTAAAAACGCAGCAATATGCAAGAATAGTTTTTGGGGTACTTGTAGTGGAAGATATTGTGGTTATTCTCCTCATGGTGTTGCTTTCCACAATGGCCGTAAGCCAGGCTTTTGAAGGAATGGAATTGCTAATGACCGTTCTGAAATTATTGTTCTTTCTGGCGCTTTGGTTCATCATGGGCATTTTTCTATTGCCAAGTTTTCTTAAAAGAAACAGGAAATTGATGGACGATGAAAACCTCTTGATATTGTCCATCGGCTTATGCCTCGGCATGGTGGTACTGGCTACCCAAGTTGGTTTTTCAGCAGAACTGGGAGCGTTCATTATGGGTTCTATAATTGCAGAAACTACTTCGGCAGAAAAGGTGGAGCATGTTATAAAACCGGTAAAAGATTTATTCGGTGCAGTGTTCTTTATTTCTGTGGGAATGCTTATAGATCCGCAGACGATTATGGAGTATAAATGGCCGGTAATTATTGTTACATTTCTTACACTCTTTGGTAAGTTGTTTAGCACTACACTTGGTGCTGTCCTTTCCGGACAACCATTGAAGCAGTCGGTTCAGGTGGGTATGAGTATGGCACAGATTGGTGAATTTGCGTTTATTGTGGCAACGCTGGGACTAAGTCTCGGAGTAATAAGTCCGTTTCTGTTTCCCGTTGCAGTGGGTGCTTCTGCCATCACTACTTTCACTACTCCTTACCTCATTAAATTTTCTGAGCCTGCATATCGGGTATTGGTAAAAATTCTTCCAGAAAAGCTTATTACTGCACTTAATAATTACTCGCTGAGTACGCAAAATATTGGCACAGAAAGCCATTGGAAAAACGTATTGGGAGCGTACATGAAAATCGTGGCAACCAATGGTATTTTGTTGTTGGGATTGGTGTTACTTACCATCAGATTTCTGGTTCCTTTTTTGCAAGACCGCATCGAAAATCAAATGATAGTCAGCACTACCGCTCTTATTATTGCTCTTATTGTGGCTGCTCCGTTCTTATGGGCATTGATGGCGAAGCGCCCTGATACTATTTCGTATCGCGCTTTGTGGTTGGATAAAAAGTACAATCGTGGACCCATGCTAATGTTGGAGGTGCTGCGTTTTTTAGTTGGTATTGCCTTTATCGGATTGCTTGTGGACAGATTGTTTTCTGCCAGTATCGCAATTCTTTTTGTATTGCCCGCCACAGTTATCATTCTTTATCTTTTTTCAAAAAGGCTACAACAGTTTTACAAGCACATCGAAACACGTTTTCTCAGCAATCTTAATGCACGGGAAAGCGCTGCCGCATCGAAGGATGCTCTTGCAGCAGAAATGTTACAGTCTAACGAGCAATTGCAAACTGAGCTTACTCCCTGGCATGCCTACATTACTGATGCAGAGGTAAATCCACATGCCACTTTTGTTGGAAAAACCCTTTCGGAATTAGCCTGGCGCGAGCAGTACGGGATAAATATCGCTTACATAAAACGGGGTGATAAAATCATTCATGCACCGGGACGACACAATAAACTATTGCCCTTCGATACTGTCGGAATTATTGCAACGGAAGAACAAATGCACATGTTCCGATCGGTTTTTGAAGCTGTGGAAGTATTAGAGACACAGCTTACAGATGTACGCGACATAGTGCTGCAAAAAATAAAAGTGGACGACTACACCCAGCTCGCAGGAAAGACAATACGTGAGTCGGGCGTGCGGGAGCTTACCAATGGACTGATAATAGGAATTGAACGCAAAAACATACGCATTCTTAATCCTGATTCAGTTACTCTTTTTGAAAGGAACGACATTGTTTGGATTGTGGGGGACCGGAAGAGGATTCAAAATCTTGTGAAAGGCAAAATATAGGATTTTAGTTTTTGAAGAGTTTTGTGTAGAGGCATCAGGTGTCGTCAGTTGACACCTGTTCGGGCAATGCGAACTCAGTTAAGTCCATCAATATCTATTCTTCTTCAGCCTTATTCTTCAATGTCATCAGCAAGGTATAAGCGCCTGTTGTAACAATGTTTTTATTGTTGATTGCAGCTTTGTTTTCTATTGCAACAAATCCTTTTTCCTTGCTGCCGATAAAAACCTCCGTCATTTCAAACGTTCCATTTTCTGCGGAGGTAAAAACATAGTTTTTGCCTTCAAAACTTACAACCGCCTGTTCGGGTACAGTGAGCGATTCTTCGCCGGCGAGTTCTATAATGGTGTTCATATACATGCCTGGCAACAGCGATTTATCGTAATCCTGAAAACGGCAATACACCTCTGCTGTCCGGTCCGTGTCAACATCCTTACTAATCAAAGTAATAGTACAGTTGTATTGTTTTTCAGGATGTGCATTTGTATGTGCAATCAGCTTTTGTCCGATTGAAAGTTGCGGCAAATCTTTTTCAAACACGCGGATTTTTAAATGAATGTCTTTAGGATCAATCAGATCAAATAAGATGTCCGAAGGATTCACATACCTCCCTATGTTCACATTCACTTTAGAAACGAATCCATCGAACGGAGCATACAGCCGGATGCTTCTGGAAATGTTTTGCGCCGATAGCGTTGCAGGATTTATATTGATTAACCTCAGCCTTTCCGCCAACGCGCTTAAAGCAATTTTCAATGATTGATATTCTGCTTTCGCCTGCTCATAGATTTTATCGCTGCTTGCCTTGCTTACATTCAGTTCTTTTTGTCTGAAAAATTCTTGTTCGGCTGATTCTAATTTTGCTTTTGTCGTCAAGTAATCTTGTTGCAACTGTATGTACTGTTGGTCTTCCAGCACAGCAATTACGTCTCCTTTTTTCAGGCGCATACCCGGCAGCAATTTTGTGTATTTAAGATATCCACCTAATGGCACAGTTACGGAAACAAGGTTTTGAGGTGGTACATCTATTTTTCCCGATGCGCGGATAGTGTTGGCTATAAATTGTAGCTGTGGTTTTGCAACAGCAATATTCACAGATTTTAATTGCTCCTTAGTAAATGTTAAGGTGTGTTCGTTTGTAGTTGCTACTTGCGTTTCGGGAGTAGTCTTGCTTTTGCAACTCATCATCCATAGCAGAGCAAGCACAAAAAAATATTGATTCATAAAGGGAGTTATTTTGTAGTGATATAAATAAGTTGGCTAACATCATTGTTGTAACGATCGAGCGCATCGAGATAAGCATTCTGAAGTTCCAGCGCCTGATTGTTCAGCATTACCCATTCCAGATAATTAATTTCTCCGGCGGTAAACTGAGTCCAAACATTTTCTGTAATAATTCGGGCGTTAGGCAGTTGTGTGCTTTCCAGATAAGTAAGCATTGCACTGCTGTTTTGATACTTAATAAGCGCCGTTTGCAGTTCCGTTTGTAGTAGCATGGAGCGCAGCAGGTAACTATTTTCTGCAAGGTTTACCTGAATTTTTGCAGCCGATATTCGGGATTGCTGTGCACCAAAAAACAAGGGAATACCAACGCCTATTTGTCCTGCGCTAAATCTGCGCGTTGCATCATAAACAACATCATCAGCGCCTGTGCCTCGCAGTGTTTGACTATAAAAACCAACGCCCAACTCCGGTAATAGTTTAGCACGCTCCAGCTTGAGATTAGCAACTGCTATACGTTGTTGCTGTTCCTGTATTTTCAGCACGGGATGAGCTAAAATGCTTGTGTCAAAAATGCTTTGGTATATCGCTTTCAAATCTTTAGCGTAAGGTTCGTAGGACACACTCCCATTCATCAAAAGTTGCAGCAGTAATTTGCTCACATTTATTTCCGCCTCCAAAGCGCTAAGCTGAACATGAATTTGTCCGCGTTGTGTTTCTGCAGATGTTTTTTCAATGATGTTAGTTGCGCCTTTCTCAAAGCGAAGTTTTGCTCTTCTTACAAACTCTGCATACAAACTATCCGTTGCATTTAGAAGCTTCTGCTTTTCGCGCAATACAAGAATGTGATAGAAAATCTCCGTTGTATTCTTTCTGATTTCAGCTTCAGTAAGTCTCGTAGTTAAAACGGCATTTTGCCATTCTTCATGTTGCAGTTTACGCTGCCGGGAATAGACAGTAGGGAAGCTAAGTGATTGAGAAATGCCGATGCGATTGTCTGTATAAGCGCTGTTAATTTGTCCAAATTCTGCTGTAGCATTTGCCTGCGGCATATCGAAAGCTGTTCGTTTAAGTTGCTGGCGATAAGCGGTAACAAGTTGCTGATTCTTTAGCGTAAGGTTGTTGTGTAATGCAGTGTCTATAGCTTGTTGAAGCGTAATGGTCTGACTGCCGGAAATAAAAGGAACAAATAAAAACACTAACAACATTGCAACACCTGCACCGGATTTTCTATTGCTTTTCTTCTCAAACAAAACATAGAGCAGCGGCAATACAAAAAGCGTTAGTAAGGTTGCGAGCAATAATCCGCCAATCACCACTGTGGCAAGAGGACGTTGCACTTCCGCCCCTGCTCCATTGCTTAAAGCCATCGGCAAAAAGCCAAGCGAAGCAACCATTGCTGTCATCAGCACCGGTCGTAGCCGTGTTCTTGCACCTTGTAATACTATTTGTTCCAAATCTTCCATACCTGATTTTTTCAAACGATTGAATTCTGCAATCAATACAATTCCATTAAGCACGGCGACACCAAACAAAGCGATGAAGCCAACGCCTGCGCTAATGCTGAACGGCATGCCGCGCAATGCAAGAAAGAAAATGCCCCCAATAGCCGACAGCGGAATTGCAGAATAGATAAGTAAACTGTGCTTTACAGAACCGAACGCGAAATAGAGCAGCAAAAAAATAAGTAACAGTGATACAGGAACCGCAATTAACAGACGTTGCTTTGCTTCATTAAGATTTTCAAATGCACCGCCGTAAGTAACATAATATCCTGCTGGAAAGCCAAGTTGTTTTTCTACTTTCTGCTGCACTTCCTGTACGATACTTTGCACATCTCTGCCACGCACATTGAAGCCTACTACAATTCTGCGTTTTGCGTCTTCACGCTGTATCTGATTGGGTCCGTTTTGTATGGAAATACTTGCAAGCTGGTGCAGAGGAATCTGATTGCCGGACGGTGTAGGAATCAATAAGTTTTCAACGTCTGTTGCATCTGTGCGTAAGGTTTCATCCAAACGAACAACAAGATCAAACCGTTTTTCTCCTTCAAATACTTTTCCGGCAGATTGCCCTGCAAATGCAGTGCGGATAACGCGGTTAATGTCTTCGATGTTCAAACCATATTGAGCAATAGTATTCCGATGGTACTTTACAACAATTTGCGGCATTCCTGTTATTGTTTCAATGTACAAGTCTCTAACGCCTTCTACTCTGTCAATGATCCTTCCCATCTGATGCGCATAATGCGCCAGCGTGTCGAGGTCTTCACCAAATATTTTGCACACTACATCTTGTCTTGCACCAGTCATCAATTCATTAAAACGCATTTGAACAGGATATTGAAAGCCGGTGGAAATACCGGGCACTGCACGTAATGCTTCACTCATTTTCTCCGCCAATTCCGGAAATGATGTTGCAGAAGTCCATTCTTTTTTGTCTTTCAAAATCACCATCATATCGCTTGCTTCTATAGGCATAGGATCGGTAGGCACTTCACCGCTTCCTATTTTAGTTACTACTTTTTCTACTTCAGGAAATTTTTCGAGCAATACATGCGCAGCCTTTTGTGTGTACTCAATTGTTGTGTTCAGATTACTGCCGGTTAGCACCCGTGTATCCACTGCAAAATCACCTTCTTCCAGCGCGGGAATAAATTCTCCACCCATAAAAGAAAAAGTAACCAACGACAATGCAAATAATCCTACGGTAATCGCCAGTATTGTTTTGGGTATGCGCAAAGCCTTCACCAAATATTTCTTGTGTAAACGCTCTGCCCATCGCATCATTTTGTCGGAAAAGTTTTCCTTGCGGTGTACTTTTTTACTAAGCGCCAACGCGCTCATCATGGGTATGTAAGTAAGCGACAAAAGGAAAGCGCCGATGAGTGCAAAAGCAACGGTCTGCGCCATTGGCTTAAACATTTTTCCTTCAATGCCCTGAAGCGTGAGTATGGGTAAATACACAATGAGAATAATGATTTGTCCAAACACGGCGCTGTTCATCATTCTGGAAGCGGACACATTTACTTCTTCGTCCATTTGCGGCTGCGATAGTTTTGTTACCGACGCAAACTTTTTGTTGTGCGATAGCTGGTGCATCACAGCTTCTACAATAATCACTGCGCCATCTACTATCAACCCAAAATCGAGTGCGCCCAGGCTCATGAGATTACCACTTACACCAAACAGGTTCATCATAATAATGGCAAACAACATGGAAAGCGGAATGACGGAAGCCACCAGCAAACCTGCCCGGAGATTGCCAAGAAACAACACAAGAATAAACACCACGATCAACGCGCCTTCAAGCAAATTTTTTTCAACGGTACTGATGGCATTGTTTACCATTTTTGTTCTGTCAAGAAATGGTTCGATGACCACGCCCTCCGGCAATGTTTTTTGAATTTGTGCTATTCGCTCTTTTACATTCTTAATTACTTCGCTGCTGTTAGCACCTTTCAGCATCATTACGATTGCTCCTGATACTTCACCTTTGTCGTTATAACACATAGCTCCGTAGCGAGTGGCATGTCCTATTTTCACTTCTCCTACATCGCGTATTAATATGGGCGTACCCGATGAAGTGGCTTTTACAAGAATGTTCTCAATGTCATTCATGTTTCCTATCAACCCCTCGCTGCGAATAAATAAAAGCGTTGGCCCTTTCTCGATATAAGCGCCGCCTGTATTCTGATTGTTTTGCTCCAGAGCGTTGAAGACATCGTCAATAGTTACATTAAGCGATTGCAGTTTGTTTGTGCTTATGGCTATCTCATATTGCTTCAGTTTTCCGCCAAAGCTGCTCACTTCTGCAACACCTTTTACGCCCAGCAGTTGCCGCCGCACAATCCAATCCTGTATTGTTCGCAATTCTGTTTCATCGTACCTGCTTTCGTACCCTTCTTTTGCACGCACCACATATTGATAGATCTCTCCAAGCCCTGTTGATATAGGTCCCATTTCAGGCACGCCAATGTTTGTTGGTATCTGCGATTGTATTCGCTGTAGTCGTTCTGTTACTTGCTGTCGCGCCCAGTAGATGTCTGTCCAGTCATTAAAAACAATAGTAACCAGCGAAAGACCGAACCGGGAAAAACTTCTGATTTCTTTAATGCCTTTAATATTGCTGTTCTCCTGTTCTATAGGGAAAGTAACAAGCCTTTCAATATCTGTAGCGCCGTAAGATGGTGCAACCGTTATTATCTGTACCTGATTGTCGGTAATATCCGGCACTGCGTCTATTGGCAGTTTTGTGGTCTCATACACACCCACACAAATGAGCGCAATGGTAAACAGCCCAATGATGAGTTTGTTCCTTACGGAAAACCCGATAATTTTATTAAGCATATAATTGCCAATCAAAAATTAGAAATAAAATATTCAGATCGCATACTAAAACTTACATGCGCCTGCTTCAATAAAAGAAAGGAAAACTAACAACCGCGCGGAGGTTGCCATATTGCAGCGGCATAGGCTGCATGTACGACATCATCAGCATGAATAACAAACTTCTGAGGGATGGCGTATATAATTCTTTCCGCTACAGAAAAATGAGAAACGCTGCTGAGGAATAAAAGAAGGTGTACTGTTTCTGTATGCGTTTTGAAAGGAAGCTTCATATCCTTGTCGTAATCCGCATCTTTTTCATTACCATTGGCGTAGTGCATGCGTAAAAACTGCCAAAGCGAAAGATGGCTACTTTGCTGTTTGTGTTCGGTGTAATGCTCTATTAATAAAGGCAGCTTGAGCAATTGTTGCATCTCTGTTGCAGCAATCAGATAAACAGACAAAAACAATATGGATAGCAAACGTCTCAACATCACAAAATTAGCAATCAGAACCCAACATTGCTGTTGAATATCGGGGAGGTGTATGTTGCAAACTCTGTATAGCGCTCGACAATGATCAATTATGCCGCGAAGCATTCCTTTTCTTTTTGGTATTGTGTAGGGTATTGGCTTCATCAATAGAATGCGAGGCGAAAACATCCTGTTCTTTTTCTGCAAGATCGGAGAGATACACGTAAAACTTTTTCAACGTTTGTAGTTCTTCTTCGGTAAGGTCTTCAATATCTATAAGCCTGTTGCTTGCTTTATCGCTCGATGCTATCAGTTCGTTCAGCTTAAGCTGCAAGGCTATGGTGTCTTTATTTTGAGATTGCTGAATTACAAAGACCATTAGAAAAGTAATAATGGTTGTTCCCGTATTGATCACCAGTTGCCATGTATCAGAAAAACCAAAGAAAGGACCTGATATAGCCCAGACAATAATAATAAGGAATGCTGTAATAAACGCGGCAGGCCGCCCTGTAACCTGGGTTACTTTGTGAGAGAATCTATCGAAGAATGCTACAGTTTTTTTCTTCCTTTTTTGAGTTTGCATTTTTACAATTTTAGACGCATAAAATACTCCATTTATCGTGTTTAAATGAAAGAAGATAGATAGAGAAGAAGAATAAAGCTCACTGCCCCGGTTTATGTTCCTCACGAACCATTCATGTTATAGCGGTTCGTGAGGAACACGAACCGTGGCGTAGGAGATGTTTTGAGAACATAAGCATTCACCGATGGATATGACCTGTCAAAAAAAAGAACAACTAAGAACCTCTATTTTTACACCCTCAATTATCATCTAATGGCATTACCGAATTACCAGCATACCGTTGCCGACCGCTTTCTGCGGTACGTGCAAATAGACACTCAAAGCGATTCTAATTCAGAGTCGCAGCCTTCTACCGAAAAGCAGAAAGACCTGAGCAAAATGCTTGTGGAAGAACTAAAAGCAATAGGTATTTCAGATGCTGAATTAGATGAACATGGTTATGTATATGCTACCATTCCCGCAACGAGTGAAAAGGATATGCCGGTGCTTTGCTATTGCTCGCATGTGGACACAGCGCCCGATTGCAGCGGTACGGGTGTAAAACCTATCCTGCACATGAGTTGGGATGGAAAGGATATTGTATTGCCCGATGACCCGACCGTTGTTATCAGCACAAACGAGCATCCTTATTTGAAAGAAAGAATTGGCGACGATATTATCACCGCATCAGGAACTACTTTACTTGGCGCAGATGATAAAGCAGGGGTTGCCATCATTATGGATCTTGCCAATTATCTTGTGCGGCATCCTGAAATTAAGCATGGAAAGATTCGCATACTATTTACACCCGATGAAGAAATTGGTCGTGGTGTGAATGCGGTGGATATGCAAAAACTGGGAGCGCATTTTGGCTATACTTTAGATGGCGGCGAACGTGGACATCTGGAGGGTGAAACTTTTTCTGCCGATGGTGTAACCGTAAATTTTCATGGCATCAGCGCGCATCCGGGCTATGCAAAAAACAAAATGGTCAGCGCTATCAAAGCTGCGTCCGCCTTCGTCAATAAACTGCCGCGCAATGAGTGGTGTCCTGAAACAACAGAAGGCAAAGAAGGTTTTGTGCATCCGGTAAGTATTCAGGGAAGTTTAGAAGAAGCAACCGTGCAGTTCATCATCCGCGATTTTGAAACTGCCACGCTGGCAAAACATGAAGCCCGTTTAAGAAGTTTAGTGGAAGAAACGGTGCGTGAATTTCCTGGCGTTACTACCGATTTCATCATCAAAGAGCAATATCGCAATATGCGCGAGGTACTCGATCATCATCCGCAGGTAATGGACTATGCAGAGGAAGCATACAAACGTGCAGGCATGAATGCTGTGCGCATGAGCGTGCGTGGCGGAACAGATGGTTCGCGTTTATCGTTCATGGATTTGCCTTGCCCTAATTTGTTTACCGGCGAAATGGGCATTCACAGCAAGCAGGAATATGTGAGTGTACAGGATATGGAAAAAGCTGTGGAAACACTTGTGCATCTGGCGCAGGTGTGGGAGGAGAGAAGCTGATTTGGTAATTTGATGATGTGGTAATTTGATAATTTGGTAATTTGATAATTTGATAATGTGGTGATTTGATGATGGGGTAATGTGATGATACTATCAACAGATTATCAACACATACATGCGTCCAAATAAATAAGATTATAAATTTGAGTAAACAACGATTAGAAATGGAGATAACAAGAGGATTGTATTTGGGCGATTGTAGAGAAGAATTAATTAAGCTTCCTGATAATTCCATTGATTTAATTATTACCTCACCACCTTATGCCGACCAACGTAAAGAAACATACGGCGGTATTCATCCCGACAAATATGTTGACTGGTTTTTACCAATATCAGAGCAACTACTGAGAGTTTTAAAACCTACCGGAACATTTGTATTGAACATAAAAGAAAAAGTGGTGAATGGGGAACGAAGTACCTATGTGATGGAGTTGATTATTGAAATGCGCAAACAAGGTTGGTTATGGACGGAAGAATTTATCTGGCATAAAAAAAATTGCTACCCCGGTAAATGGTCTAATCGTTTTCGAGATGCATGGGAAAGGTTGTTGCAATTTAATAAGGATAGGAAGTTTTTCATGTATCAGGAAGAAGTAATGGTGCCTATGGGTAATTGGGCTAAAACAAGATTGAAAAATCTTTCTGACACTGATAAAATCAGAGACAATTCAAAAGTTGGTAGTGGTTTTGGTAAGAATATTTCCAACTGGGTGAGCAGAGAAAAAGCTTATCCTACTAATGTTTTACACTTGGCTACTGAATGTAGCAATAAAAATCACAGCGCGGCTTTTCCTGAAGAATTACCAGAATGGTTTATAAAATTGTTTACCAAAGAAAATGATACTGTTCTCGACCCCTTTATGGGTTCTGGTACAACACTTACTGTAGCCAACAGGATGAAACGCCATTCAATAGGGATAGAGATAAAGCCAGAATATTTTAAGTTGGTAAAAAATCAATTAGCGTCTACAGAAACATACCTTTTTTAATAAAAATGGAAAAATTAAAAAGTGGAAAATTCAAGGTACTTCTTCATAGAAGCTATGTTGTAGAAGTCGTTGCCAGTAATGAAACGGATGCAAGGCGTTTTGCGGAATTTTTTATAGGAAATCCTTCTGACGAATCGCAGGAAAATGAAAGAAAAGAAATGAAATTTAGTATTGGAGAAATGGAAATGGTGTATAACGAGGCAAATGAAATTGTATTAGATAATGAGTAAAAAATTAAATCTTGACGAGGTTACACACTACGTCGAGAAGAATATTAGCACTTTTCACGAAAAAAGAATAGCCGCTTTAAATGACTTAAAACTTAAAAAAGTTTTAAGTAAAAAGAATCCTTACCTCTACAAAGCAAAATACATTCTTACAGCTCAAGATATTATCAAAGGTTTTACAGATGCCTTTATTTCTTCGCAGGAAGAAACAATTTTTGGAGACTGGCTTGAGGGACTTGCAATATTTATAAACAAGATAGTTTATGATGGAAGGAAGTCTGGTATTCCTGGAATTGATTTGGAATTTGACAGAGAAAATATTCGTTACATTATCACGATTAAATCAGGCCCTAACTGGGGTAACAGCCGACAAGTTGCCGGATTAATATCAGATTTTAAGACTGCAAAAAGAATTCTTCGCACAAGTAATTCTCAATTAAATATCGTGGCAATAAATGGTTGTTGCTATGGAAGAGTCAATAAAACAGACAGAGGGGATTACTTTAAATACGCAGGTCAAAAATTCTGGGAATTTATTTCAGGAGACACAGAGCTATATACGAAAATCATTGACCCTTTAGGTCATCAGGCAAAAGAACACAATGATGATAAATAAGTTTACAAAAGAATTCGCAGACAATTTTTGCATGGATAATGGGGCAATTGACTGGGATAAACTCGTACGTTTTAATTCAGCAATAGCTCTCCCATAATAATTTATCAACCGACAATTTCTAACGGTAAAATTTCCGACAACTATCAACCAACAACTAACAACTAAATGAACCAACAACTAAAAACCGTTTTACTCACTGTACTTACGCTTTCTGTCTTTGTGATCGCATTGGTGGAATTAAGCGGTGTAAGCAAAACCGCTTTGATCAATAAATGGGAAGGTGAAGAGCAACATCATCACGATCATGCAACGGAAAACAAAGCTGCTGCAAATATTCCTAAAACAACCATTGCGTTTGAAGACACCAAGCATAGTTTCGGAACCATAACCGACGGCGAAGTAGTACGCCACGCGTATAAGTTTAAAAATACGGGCGACCATCCGCTGGTCATTTCCAATGCGGTTGCATCTTGCGGTTGCACCGTTCCATCTTATCCTAAAAAACCAATTGCACCGGGAGAAAGCGGAGAAATAGTTGTAGAGTTTAACAGCGCTAACCGGTTGGGACATCAGCAAAAAAATGTGCTTGTTTATTCCAACGCACAAGAAGATGCCATCTCGATTGGTTTTGATGCAGATGTAAAAGAGAAACAGTGAGCATATTCAGAAAGATCAACGATTACCTCTCGCTGGTAAAATTCAGCCATACTGTATTTGCATTGCCATTTGCCTTGATTGGTTTTACACTTGGAATAGTGGAAGTGAATGATGGTTTTTCCTGGAGTTGGTTTGCTGCTAACTGGGATTTATTCCTGAAAGTTTTGCTCTGCATGGTATTCGCAAGAAGTGCGGCAATGGCATTCAATCGCTACCTCGACCGACGATTTGATGAGATTAACCCCCGAACCGCAAAAAGAGAAATTCCCGCAGGAATTATACAACCACAACATGCTTTGCTTTTCACGATTATCAATTCAGTTTTGTTCATTGCCACCACTTTGTTCATCAACATGACTGTCTTTTACCTTTCCGTTGTTGCCTTGTTCGTTATACTTTTTTACAGTTACACCAAGCGTATCACTGCGCTTTGCCATATTGTTTTAGGTGTGGGTTTGTCGCTCTCTCCTATCGGTGCATACCTTGCTGTAACAGGATATTTTACACTGCTTCCTATACTTTTTTCACTTACGGTGCTTACCTGGGTTTCCGGCTTCGATATTATTTATGCTTTGCAGGATGAAGAGTTCGACCGCGAGCAAAGATTACATTCCATTCCCGCGGCCGTAGGAAAGAAAAATGCTTTGATGATTTCTAATCTGCTACATCTGCTCAGCGCTTTGTTTGTACTTAGTGTAGGAGCGGTAGGAAATTTCGGATTTCTGTTTTGGATAGGCGCAGCTATTTTCATAGGTCTTCTTGTCTATCAACATCTTTTAGTAAAACCGCACGATCTTAGCAAAGTGAATATGGCATTTGCCAATACAAATGGAACTGCAAGTATTTTGTTTGCCTTGTTTACAATCACTTCTTTCATTCTTCAATCATAGTTTATGAAAATTGCCCTAATTGGTTACGGCAAAATGGGACATGCAATCGAACAGATAGCGTTGCAGCGGGGACATGAGATTGTTTTGAAAATTGCTACTGCCAACAGATATGAGCTAAATGCCGCGAATTTGCAGCAAATAAATGTAGCCATTGAATTCACGAAGCCAGAAGCAGCCCACGAAAACGTAACAACTTGTTTGCGGTCGGGCGTGCCCGTAGTTTGCGGCACCACAGGTTGGAATGAAAAACTCGCTCACGCAAAAATGATTGCATTAGATAACGACACCGCGTTTTTGCAGGCATCTAATTTTAGCATTGGTGTAAACATTTTTTTCGAGGTGAATAAATTTCTTGCTTCCATGATGAATGAGCAAGACGCTTATGATATTGTGATGGAAGAGACACATCACACACAAAAAAAAGATGCGCCAAGCGGCACGGCAATAACTCTGGCAGAGCAAATTATTGAAAACATTTCCCGCAAAAATCACTGGACGAAAGAGCAAACTAACGCTGCGTCTTCTTTTCCCATCATTGCGCATAGAATTGAAAATGTACCCGGCACGCATAGTGTAAAATATACCTCAGCCATTGACGACATTGAGATCATTCATACGGCACACAACCGCGAAGGGTTTGCACGAGGCGCTGTGCTGGCTGCTGAATTTATTGCAGGAAAGCAAGGTGTATTTACAATGAAGGATGTTTTGGGTTTCGATAAACTATAGTTGAAACGCCGTTTCATGGCTACATACAGTGCTTGTAAACGCTATGCAGCCTGTGCAATAATTTCCTGCATCTCTATGCCACTATGACTTTCATCGTAAACACATGCTCCGTTTTTGATGAGTAGCACTTGCGGAGATTCGTGATAGACTTGAAACAGTTCTGCGATTTTATTTGAAACAGAACGAAAGCGAAGCAGATCAAGATAATAGAACTTTATGTTTTCGGGTTGAGAAACGCGCTCTAATCTGTTCTTAGCCATCGAAGAAATGGAGCATCTGGTGCTGTGTTTAAAAATGACAACCGGCTGTTGAAAGCTTTGTTGCATTATCTTCTCCAACTGTGCCTCTTCGTTTAATAATTCCCAATTCATAGTTTCCAAAAATGACTTTGCAAAAGTCCTACTTGCACGGGAAAGAAAGTGAGGCTTTTTGAAAATTTAACAGGTTTGTGCTTTGGGTGAATGGCTCTATTTTCGCGTCAAATAATGGCTCATGAAACATGCTTATATCTTTCCCGGACAAGGCGCACAGTTTTCGGGAATGGGAAAGAATTTATACGAAACAAACTCTCTGGCAAAAGAATATTTTGAACAGGCAAATGAGCTACTCGGATTTCGTATTACAGATGTGATGTTTGGCGGTACGGATGAAGATTTGAAGCAGACAAAAGTTACGCAGCCTGCAATATTTCTGCATTCGGTCATTCTATTTGAAACTACTCCTGGTTTAAAGCCCGACATGGTTGCAGGTCATTCACTTGGGGAGTTTAGCGCGTTAGTAGCAAATCGTGTTTTGTCTTTTGAAGATGGATTGAAACTCGTGGCAAAGCGGGCAACGGCTATGCAAAAAGCCTGTGAGATAAATCCGTCAACAATGGCGGCTGTGCTGGGTCTGGAAGATGCAATAATTGAAAAGGTACTTAGTGAAATTGGCGACGAAGTGGTAGGGCCTGCCAACTACAATAGTCCAGGGCAGTTAGTAATTAGCGGCAGTATGAATGGTATAAATCAGGCTTGCGAAAAACTGAAAGCTGCTGGTGCAAAACGTGCATTGGTACTACAGGTCGCCGGCAAAAGATGAACTTCAGGATGCGATAATGAGTACGCATTTCAATAATCCTACTTGTCCTATTTATCAAAATGTAGATGCGCATCCCTACATTGATCCCGGAATGATAAAGCAAAATCTTATCAATCAGCTTACTTCCCCCGTTCGCTGGACACAAACAGTTCAGAAAATGGTAGAAAACGGCGCAACACATTTTACAGAAGTTGGCCCTGGTAGTGTGTTGCAGGGGTTGGTGAAAAAAATAGCAAAAGATATTATTGCAGACGGGATCAATTAAGACCGTGAAGAAAGTTTTTTTGCATCAAAAAAAGGGTTGCAGATTTTGTTTGCAACCCTTACTTTGAAAATAAGTTCCTGATTATCTTAAATCCACCACTTCGACCCCCGGATATTTCTTTGCATCGAAACTAAATAAAGCATCACTAACATTTGCATTAGGAGTAAAACCGCTTACTTCATACCGATACTGGTTTCCATTTTTCTCGAACACATTTCCACCCACAATTGTATTCGATTTATCTACCGCAAGTTCTACTTTAGAAAACTGTTTTCCTTTGGTTAAGGGAAGCAGTTCTATCATGTCAACAGATTTGCCATTAAAGGTTTTCGTGCCCATGTATTTGTACTTATACTCCTTGTCGTAAAAGTTTGTAAAAAGCTTGGTAGGAGAAATAGTTTGTTCGTTGGGATTGTAGTTGCTCACTTGTACTTCGTTGGCTGCTTTCACATAAGTCCAAACGGTTTTATTGTCACAGATAATTTCCTGATCACCTAATGCTACGCGGTATTTTTCACCTTTCATGAAAAAAGTCCCTTTTTTACTTTGTTTGGTTTTTCCGTTTGCGCTCATTAAATGCAATGCAAAATTTGCTTTAAGAGATTTCAGTCCGTTTATTTTTTTACTTACAGACTCCAGAATTGCTTTAGCCTTTGAATCCGTTTGAGCTATTACCGGCTCTGCCATACTGCATATCGCTACGACACTTAAAATCAGTAATCTTTTCATTTAATTGATTGAGGTAATTTGAATCTTTATTCGTGTTTCTATCAGACAAATTCTTTGCCAAAAAGTTTATTGCAGGGAATTTAAAAACTCCTGTAGTTCTGTTTCTGTGTGGAATAATACCTCACGTGGTTTGCTTCCCACCGCTGGGCCTACAATGCCTGCCGCTTCAATCTGATCCATAATGCGACCTGCCCGATTGTAACCCAAATTAAAACGGCGTTGAAGCATGGACGTAGAGCCAGATTGTGTTTGGACAATCACCTTAGCGCAATCTTCAAATAATTTATCGCGGTTGGTAAGATCCACCATTTTCTTGTCCTTGTCGTCCTCATCGCCTTCATATTCTGGTAGCTCAAATGCAGTAGGGTAGCCGCGTTGTTTTCCTATAAATTCCACGATTTTTTCTACTTCTGGCGTATCTACAAAAGCACATTGCAAACGGAGCAACTCACTGCCATGCGATACAAGCATATCCCCTCTTCCCACAAGTTGCTCTGCACCTCCTGCATCAAGAATAGTTCGTGAATCTACCTTGGCAGAGACTTTGAATGCAATGCGTGCAGGGAAATTTGCCTTGATAGTTCCTGTAATTACATTCACCGACGGACGTTGTGTTGCAACAATAAGATGAATACCTACCGCACGCGCCAACTGCGCAAGACGGGCAATAGGCATTTCCACCTCTTTACCAGCCGTCATTATAAGATCTGCAAATTCATCTACCACCAGCACTATAAACGGAAGGTATTTATGTCCATTTTTAGGATTAAGTCTTCTGCTGATAAACTTTTCGTTGTATTCTTTAATGTTTCGTGCACCACCTTCTTTCAACAACTCATAACGGTTGTCCATTTCGATGCAGAGTGCGTTTAAAGTGTAAATAACTTTTTTGGTGTCGGTAATGATGGCTTCCTCTTCGTTAGGAAGTTTGGCAAGAAAATGCTTTTCTATAAGTCTGTAGATCGAGAGTTCTACTTTCTTAGGGTCAACCATCACAAATTTTAATTGAGACGGATGTTTTTTATAAAGTAGCGAAACCAGAATAGCATTTATACCCACCGATTTCCCTTGTCCGGTTGCGCCTGCCATTAGCAAATGCGGCATGGTTGCCAAATCAACGATGTAGTTTTCGTTGTCAATTTTTTTGCCAAGCGCTATAGGTAAACTCATTTTTGAGTTCACAAATTTTTCGCTGGCAAGCAAGGCACGCATCGAAACGATTTGTTTGTTAGCATTGGGCACTTCTATTCCAATAGTTCCCTTTCCTGGAATAGGCGCAATAATCCGGATGCCCAGGGCGGCGAGATTCAGAGCTATATCATCTTCGAGATTTCTGATTTTCGATATTCTTACCCCTTCAGCAGGTACAATTTCATAGAGTGTAACTGTGGGTCCAACTGTCGCGCTGATTCTTTGAATTTCAATGCCAAAGCTTCGCAACGTTTGGAGAATCTGGTTTTTATTTTTTTCGAGTTCTTGTTTGTCGAGCGTAATATGCTCCGATCTGTTTTCAAGAATATCTAAGGTTGGAAATTTATAGTTAGGAAGATCGAGTTCCGGAGCGTATGGTTCGTGATCCTCAATAGAAATGTGCGCACCATTCACTACCGCAGGCTCATCTTGTTGTTTGATTACCTCAAAGGAAAGACCAAGGTTCTCTGCTTTTACTTCAGTGATAGTGGTTTTTTCAGGAAGCGTTATTTCCAGTTCCTGATATTTTTCATTTATAGTTTCTGTGGCTTGGTGCGATTGCCCTTTCACTCCGGTAATTGCAGGTGCTACCGGTTCAAAGTTTTTTTTTGAAGGAGCTTCTGTTACTGAAAAGTCATAAGGTTTGTAAGGGCTATCGTTTTCAGGTTTCAGTTGTACACCTTCTGTTGATTCGTTGGGAACAGATGGGATTTCATTGTGTTTATCCTCAAGGTCAGTTTTATTTTTAGAGCGTTTGAACAATGGTGTGATATCGAGTGCAAAAATCACAAAAGCAAAAAAGCAACCTATTGCAGCGAGCACTAATCCGGTTCCAAGTTTGCCAATTAATCCATTTAGATAGGCGATAGCTTCATTTCCCCAGGCACCTCCATAAGGAAATCCTTCAGTAGGCATTACATAAGCAAAAACCGGTGCGCCGATAAGTACCAGTATAGAAAACCATCTTAAGTATCTTACGACAGGAACAACTCTTTTTTTATTAACGAGGTTAAGCCCGATAGCGATGATCCAAATACCAAGTACAATGGAAACGATTCCGGCACCGCGGTAAACCAGCCAATGAGAAACCGCAGCGCCAAGTCGTCCTCCCCAATTGGTAACGGGTGCATCGTCTTTAAAAATAAATTCCGGTAGGCTATCTGTGGTTAATAATTTATCCTGATCGTGTTGCCAGGTGAAATAATAACTGACGATAGCAAAACAAATGAAGACTCCGGCCAGAAGAAAAAAGATGCCGGATCCGAGGCGTATTTGCCGATAGATATCATTTGAATCTTTCAGAACCGATTGCTCGTTCGAAGATTTGGATTTACTGTTCTTCTTTGAAATATTGGCCATATCCAGCGTGGGCAAGCAAAAGTACAATAATATTATAGTCCCGACTTTATTGAGTGCTTTTGCAAAATATTGTTTCGAAAATTATTTTTGCGCTTTAATATTGTATTTAAAGAAAGCAAACTTTTCTCTTTTTTCATCTGTCTTTTAAAAAGTCAGTCAAACTTTCACGGTAGTGTTGGATGTTCGCAAAAGCATTTTTTGGTAAGTGGAGAACAAAATAATTGTAGGAATATTGCAACTTTGAAAACTTTGCGTATTTTGAACCGTTGAGTAAGATTTAACAACTCAGAAGAAACGTAACAAATCAATTTAGATAACACCAATAAGGTTGAATATCATGAGCAGGAAAAATACCTTCACCCGTGTAGCATTGGTAGCCGCTATGGCTTTAAGCTTTCAATCTGCACAGGCACAAGACGTACACTTTACTCAGTTTAACGCATCGCCACTTTTAGTGAACCCCGCATATACAGGGGCTTTTAGTGGACAATGGCGTGCGGCTGCGATTTATCGCAATCAGTGGAGAAGCGTTACCGCCCCATTTGTTACCTATGGCGCATCTTTCGACGCCCCCATCATTACCGACCTTACGCACGATGATTACCTTGCCGCAGGTGTTCAGCTTTATAATGATAAAGCAGGCGATGGTAATCTTTCTAATTTTTCTGGTCTGGTATCTTTAGCCTACCATAAATTTTTAGGGGTAAATGTTGATAAAGCACTTACTATTGGCTTGCAAGGAGGATATACACAAAAGAGTATTGATTTGAGTAAGTTGTATTTCGGTGATGAATATTCCAATGGTATATTTCAACAGGGCACTGGCGGAGAATGGCCCGGACTCAACAACAAGATCAACTATTTTACAGTTAATGCTGGTTTAAGCTGGGCACACAGTGTAAGTGAAAAATTTGGTTACACTTTAGGTATAGCTGCTATGAACCTCAATCAGCCACAAGAATCTTTACAAAAGAAGAAGAATAGCGAAGTAGGCTTAGGTGTTCGATATGCGGCGCAGTTAGGTATAATCGCTTATGTAAGTGAAAAGCTAAGTCTTCGTCCCGCAGTGTTGTATCAATCTCAATCTACCGCCACAGAACTTGTTGCAGGAAATGAGTTTCATCTAGTGGTAGGTGATGATGAGTTCCGTTCTGTATCTACTGCCGTATTTCTTGGAGGTTGGATTCGCTCAAATGATGCAATGATGATTACAGGTGGTATCGAGTGGAAAGGCCTTCGTCTTGGTGTAAGCTATGACTATAACACTTCATCTTTGAAGTCTGCCTCGAACGGGAATGGTGGTTTCGAAATATCGCTCCGTTATATTGCTCCAAGTCCGCTTGATTTCGCACGCCGTTTGGTTTATCCTTGCGCGCGCTTCTAAATAATTTCGCATAAAAAGATAGAAAGGGCAAAAAAATTTTTTAGCCCTTTCTTTTTTCCAATCAGATTGTTACTTTTATCCCATTAATAACGCTCACGCACATGAGAAAAAACTGGCTGCTTTTACTTTTAGCAACAATTCTCGTTTCTACTCAATACGATGTTTACGGACAGCAGCAACGAAGAGATAAGTACAGGAACAAAGCAAATGACCCGGTAGCAAAGCTCCCTTATTATAAGAAGCTTCGCTGGGCTGATGATCTGTTTAAATCCGGTAGTTATTTCAACGCTATTGAGTATTACCAGCAATTGAAACAGGAACAGGAGAGAAACCCTTACCTAACTTACCAACTGGCAGAGTGCTATTGGATGACCAGGGATTATATGCCGGCTGCCCACTATTATGGTGAAGTGGCTGCATTGGCGCCAAAGCTTTATCCTGAAGCAACATTTAAGCAAGCTATGATGCTGAAAATGCAAGGGGAGTATGAAGCGGCAACAAATCAGTTCAATAAGTTCATAGCTGATAATCCAAAAACTTTCAAAAAGCTGAAGCTAAAAGCGAAACGCGAAATTGAAGGCGTTAACATGGCATTGAATTCTATTAAAAATCCGCAGCCGGTTAACATACTGAATGCTGGTCCAAATGTGAATAGCGCTTACACGGAACTTGCGCCTTATCCGCTCGGTGATACTGCTTTGTTATTTGCAACAATGCGCCAAAATACAGTGGTGGATGTTGCCAAGAAAAACCGCGATGAATATGTTTCCCGCCTCATGACTTCCCGCAAACAAGAAAATGTTGCTGTAGCCGACTCTTTCCAATGGGCGCTGAAGTTTGGTGATGGCAAGTTCAACGATCCGCGCGTACACGTTGGTAACGGTTCTTACAGTCCTGGTGGCGATCGTTTCTACTTCACAAAATGTGCAGAAGAAGATTCCATGAAGGTGATCTGTAAAATATATGTTTCAAAATTTGAAGGAAGCCAGTGGACAGAGCCAGCTTTATTAGGAGAAGGTATTAACGATGGTGGATCAAATACTCAGCCATCAGTAGCTCGCGTTGGTAAAAAAGAAGTTTTATTCTTCTCTTCAAATCGCAAGCTGCAAAGCCGTGGCGGTTATGATATTTGGTATTCAATTATTGATCCTCGTAATGGCACTTACCGCCGTCCGCAAAATGCAGGTAAGCAAATCAATACAGAAGGTGATGAAATCACTCCTTGATTCTCGTGTGAACAAGCTCTATTTCTCATCCAACGGATGGGTAACAATGGGCGGTTTTGATATTTATTCTGCTGATGGTGGACCTTCTCGTTATGCGAATGTGATGAATCTGGGCTATCCTATTAATACTTCTGCCGATGAATTATACTTTATTAAAGATCCGGTAGGCAAGCCAGACGGTTATTTAGTTTCAAATCGGGTAGGGTCTATTGCATTAAAAAATCCTACTTGTTGCGACGATATTTGGCGTATTCAGTATGAGCCAAGATTGTTAGTAGCAGGTCGTGTAATTGATTGTGAAACCAAGCAGCCTGTAGAAGATGTAGTGGTGAAAATGGTGGATGAAACCGGCGATCTTAAGACATTCAATTCAACAGATGGAACTTTTGGTTTCAACATGTCGCGCTCTCATACTTATGTGATTACTGCCGACAAGCAAGGGTTCTCCTCAACACGTGCAACTGTTAATACATCTGATGTAAAACGTTCTGATCCGGATGATACTGCTTCTGTGACCATTTGCCTCAGCAGCATCTCCAATGCGTTTCGTGTGAGCAATGTTTATTACGATTATGACAAAGCTACCCTTCGTCCCGAATCTGTAGCTTCTCTGGATTCGCTGGTAAACTTCATGAGAGATAATGCTTCTTTGAGCGTTGAAATTTATTCTTTTGCAGATGCGAAAGGCACTGATCAATACAATAAAAATCTTTCAGAACGTCGTGCACAATCTGTAAAAGATTATTTGGTAAATAATGGTATTGAAGATGCGCGTATGATAGTAAAAGGATACGGGGAAAAAATGCCCGCGGCTCCTAATACTACTACAACCGGAAGTGATAATCCTGTTGGTCGTCAGTTAAACCGTCGTACCGAGTTCCGTATTGTGACTGATGTTCCTACTCGTAGAATTATATTCAACAGTGCCAAACCAGGTTCTATGGATGAGCAGGAAAAGAACCTGATTCAAGATGAGAATGGTAATGCAGATGGAGAATTAGATAGTGAATCTGATGCCGGAAATCCTGGGAGCCGCGTGAATCAGCAATAAGAGATTTTATTTTTAAATTGCTTGAGGCTGTACATAAAGTGCAGCCTTTTACTTTGTCAATTTGTCGGGAAAATTATGAACTACAAATGCGTCACTATTAAAACTGATAATTCCGCCAAACGGGAAATACTGATTGCTTTACTTTCGGAAATCGGTTACGATGGATTTGAGGAGCAAGAGGAGTATTTTTTGGCCTACATAGAAGAGGAAATGTACGATCTCACATCATTATCTTCTGTAGTGCAGGATTATGAAGTATCCTTTGAGGTAACAGAAATAGTAAAGACCAATTGGAACAAGCAATGGGAAGAGAATTTTGCCCCTGTGATAGTAGAGGATTTTTGCACGGTAAGGGCAGACTTTCACAAGTTCGAAATTACTACACCGTATGAGATTGTTATAACTCCAAAAATGTCGTTCGGTACAGGTCATCATTCCACCACCCGGCTAATGATGCAGGCGATGAAGGAAATTGCCTTCGAGGATAAAAGTGTTTTTGACTTTGGTACGGGAACAGGCATACTTGCTATTCTTGCAGAAAAACTTGGAGCAAAAAATGTTGTTGCCATTGACAACGATGAATGGTCTTATCAGAATGCTGTTGAGAATGCGGAGCGAAATAGTTGCTCCAAAATCTCTATCAAAATTGGTTCAATTGAGACTATTGTCACTAATCGTTTTGATGTAGTGCTCGCAAATATTAATCGCCACATTTTGCTGGAATATATGGGCGATATTTATACCGCTACAAAGCCAAATGGTTTTGTATTGATGAGCGGGCTACTTGAAGTGGATGAGGATACAATTGTTGAAACAGCTTTAAATCAGGGTTTTGTATTGGAAGGTAAAAACACAGACAGTGGTTGGATAGTTTTGAAGTTTTTTAGACGATAACAGCACTAGTGCAAGGAACGCTTTTTATTTAACAAAACCGGTACACCGATCATTAGGATATCTTGGCAAAACGTTTAAATTTGTCCTCACCATTGATTTCCCTCGAATGACTATAGCAATCTTAATCATATTAGCCTACTTTATCGGTTCCATTCCTACAGCCGTGTGGGTAAGTAAGCGATTTTACGGAATTGACATCAGAGAACATGGCAGTGGCAACTCAGGTGCTACCAATACCTTTAGAATTTTAGGTTCAAAAGCTGGTTCGGCAGTTATGTTGATTGATATGCTCAAAGGATTTTTAGCAGTCAAATTATCATTATTGTCTGCCTTTCCCTGGTATAGTGAGCAAATTACTAACCTTCAGGTTGTGCTTGGGCTTGCTTCTGTAGCGGGGCACATATTCCCCATTTGGGCAGATTTTAGAGGAGGGAAAGGTATTGCTACTTTATTCGGAATGATATTAGCCATTCAACCCTTAGTAGCAGTAAGTTTGGTGGGAGTTTTTTTGGCGATTTTATTCTTAACGCGCTATGTTTCTTTAAGTTCCATCAGTGCAAGTGTAGCATTTCCTCTTTTAATACTTTTCATTTTTAATGAGCCTGAACTAAGCTACAGGGTATTTGCCATTGCTACTGCCTGCCTTGTAGTGCTTACCCACTATAAGAATATTAACAGACTTCTTCAGGGCAATGAAAGCAAGGTTCCGCTATTTCGTAAACGTAAATTGCGCCGTCGCGATTAAGCAGCTTTTGTCTATTGGTATAAATCTTGTCACACTCCTTAAAAATTTAAGGACATGAAAAGAGCGTTATTAGCTTTTACAATTCTTTCTATTAGTTGCGGACTGTATTCGTGTTATACAAATCCGGTTACGGGCAGGCGCGCACTAAGTCTCGTGGATGAAAGCACCATGCGTCAAATGGCCAGCCAGGAATATGCTTCCTTTCTCGCAACCAATAGCCCACAGAAAGGCACCAGAGATGCAGAAATGGTACAGCGTGTAGGTAGTAGATTGGCTACTTCGGTACAACAATATTTAAGCAGTAAAGGCCAGTCGAATCTGGTGAGCGGCTACCAATGGGAGTTTAATCTGGTGAATAATAATGAAGCAAATGCCTGGTGTATGCCTGGTGGTAAAGTAGCAGTTTACTCCGGTATCATGCCGCTAGCACAAAACGAAGCAGGATTGGCAACAGTAGTTGGTCATGAAATTGCCCATGCTGTGGCACAACATGCAAGTGAAAGAGCAAGTCAGCAAGTTGCGGCACAATTTGGCGGACAGGCTTTGGGTGCAGTTTTAGGTTCTAATCCTGGAGCAGCTTCGCAGGTTTTTAATGCCGCGGTAGGAATAGGTGCTCAAGGAGCTTTGCTGAAATTTTCCCGCGATCAGGAAAGTGAAGCTGACCACATGGGGGTTATTTTTATGGCAATGGCTGGCTACAATCCAAATGAGGCAATCAATTTCTGGACACGCATGTCTTCTAAAAGTGGAGGAAAACCACCTGAAATATTGAGCACACACCCAAGTGATCAGACAAGAATGAACAACCTGAAGAAATGGATACCTGAAGCCATGAAATATTATAAGCCTCAAGGTTAGTGAAAGTAAGCAAGCTTCAAAAAATTCTGAGTTATCTAATTCCGGTTAAAATATGGAAAGGCTCTGGCACTCATCATTCTGTGCTGGAGCTTTTTCTTTCTAACGGACAATGGCAACTTTCTACAGAAGATGCAATTTACTCGGATGGAACACGATACAGACCTTTGCTCGCTGCTTTCAAAAAAATCAAACTTCGATTGCCAGGTGTAAAAAGTGTTTTGTTTCTCGGCAGTGGCATTGGTAGCGGCGCACAGATTTTGAATGAAATGGGATTTTATCCTGAGATAGCATTGGTGGATAACGACGTAGAAGTTTTGCGGCTGGCGAAAAAATTATTACCCCCACAGAAACTAAGGTTTGAGTGTGTCGATGCAAATGAATTTATTGAGATCAGCACGGAAAATTTTGACTTGATTGTTATTGATCTTTTCCTTGGCCGGGTTACGGTTCCGTATGTCAGCACCGCAGGCTTTATTGAAAAATGCCGCCAACGTTTGTTGGTCGGCGGCATTATTGTGGTCAATTTTATGGTTAACTCAAAAGAGGATCAAAAACAATTTGAGTTCCTTTCAAAAAATTTATTGCCTGCGTCTGAGGTAATTGATTTAGGCATCAACAAAGTAATTGTTACTACAACCTAGCAGACTGAATTCTCAGCACTTTTCTATTTTTCTTTTGCACCCTCATCTTTTCTGGAACCAGAGTAAGGATTTCATCAATCAAACTTTGCAAGAGGGTAAGCTTTACAAAATGGTCATTCGTAACCAGGCCTATTTCCCTCACCGGTTCCGGATCTTCAAAATACCTCAAGCGGTCTTGCTGGTCTTCATCAAACTCGAAAGTTGCCAACTCAGGAAGCACGGTCATTCCACCATTTTTATCCACCATTTTACGAAGCGTTTCAACATTGCTGCTTTCATACCTGAATGGTTTTTCTGCCTGAAGTTTTTGCACTTGTTCGCTGCAAAGGTTAATGATCTGATTTCTCATGCAGTGCCCTTCGTTCAAAAGCCAAATGCGACTGAGGTCAATATCGTCGGGTGTAATGAGGCGTTTTTGCAAGGCAACATCTTCCCCAGAAAAATAGCCTACAAAAGGCTCATAAAACAAAGGATATTCTTTTAGGCCATTTTGTTCGAGCGGGGTACTTACCAGCGCTGCATCTATTTCATTATTTCTAAGCGCAGTAATAATCTGTTTTGTTTCCAGTTCTCTCACCTGCAGCTTTACGGCTGGGTAGTTTGTTACATACTTTTCTAACAAACCCGGAATGATGTAAGGTGCAACAGTAGGAATTACAGCAAACCGGAAAGTGCCTCCAATCAGGTTTTGTTGATTTTGAATGATCTCGTGAATTTTTTCACATTCTGCTAAGGCAATACGTGCTTGCGATACAATTGCTTCGCCCATAGCTGTAACGGCAATAGGATGTTTATTTCTATCGAAAAGTTTTATTCCAAGTTCATCTTCCAGTTTTTGTATCTGCATACTCAGGGTGGGTTGTGTAACGAAGCATTTTTCGGCAGCGGCAACAAAGCTCCTGTAGGTGGCTACAGCTACTACATATTCCAGTTGTGTGATGGTCATATATACAGAATTGAGGGGCAAACCTAAAGGATAATTTCTATAAAATGTGCGATCGTTGCAAACGAATAAGCAGATAAAAACGTCCTTAGCTTTGTAATTTTTGAGGGATATTGAATTATTCAAACAAAGTTTCCTAAATTAGAACGATTAACGAATGCCTATATGAAAAGAACTGTACTGACTTATTTTTCCACTTTATTTGTATTGCTGTTTTCTTCCGCAATTAGTTACGGACAAACCACAGTGACTGCCTCCACAACCGCTGCTACCAATGTAAGTGGTGGCTCCAATGTTTTTGGCGTGACCAATAATAACGCTTTTGGCATAGCAATAACTACGTTTTCTGCATTTCATAATACCGCGAACAATGGAAGGAGCTATAGCGTTTGGTATCACCCAACAGCATTAACGGGCGCTCCATCTATCACTACAGCAAATGGCTGGGTATTGGTTGGAACTTCTCCTTTAATTACCGGCGCTACTACTAACCAAATAATTCCTGTATTAACCAATAGATATGTAGTGATTCCACCAAGCACTACGTATCGAATTGCTATTGTTTGTAATTCTGGTTTAGCATTTTTCTCCACAACCGGTACTAATACCTATACTTCCGGTAATGTGACAATCCAAACAGGTTCGAGCGCAATAAGTCCGGGCTACGCTGGTCCCTTTCCTTCGCCAAACCTTACGCCACGCTATTTTTCAGGAGCTGTAACTTTTGTGCAGGCACCACCCAATAATATTTCCGCGTTTACTTTGGTAAGCCCCGTCAACAATACAAGCTATTGTGCTAATGATAGTGTTTTGGTAAGAGTGGTGTTGAAGAATGATGCAGGTACAAGTGCCAGCAATTTTCCGGTAACTGCAAGATATATTGGCAGCACTACCAATACCATTACCAACACATACACAGGTACGTTGGCGGCTTATGCAAGAGATACTTTTACTGTAGGTAAACTTAACCTTCCACAAGGAACTTATACAGTGAGAGCATACACACAACTAAGTGGAGATACAATAAGCCAGAACGATACCACACCCGTTGTATCCATTACTTTCAGAAGACCAAATACTTTACCCGTTGTAGTTTCCGATACGGTATGTCCGGGAGACACCGCTATTGTTTCTATTCGTTCGGTAATAAACAACACAAACTATCAATGGTACTCTGACCCAACTGGAGGTACTTCAATAGCAACCGACACTATGTTGATTTTCGAGACTTTAATGCAGGATAGCGTTTTGTGGGTTGCGTCCGATTCTGCTAATTGCCAAAGTAACAGAGTGCAGGTAACGGCAAAGGTTAATCCACCGCCGGCTCCTTACCTGGGAGATGATACCTCATTTTGCGAGAGCATACCTTTAATATTGGATGGAGGGCATCCCGGAGCAACTTATATGTGGAGTACAGGAGATAGCACACAAACAATTCCTGTTACGAATGTTTCCGGAAATTACTGGGTGAGAGTGACGCAATATTGCACCCGTGCAGATACCATCAATGTAACCATCAGACCTTTGCCAACGGTAAGTGGTATCTCTTATGTTCGTATGAATAATACCTACCAGTTCTATCCTTCTTCTTACCAGAATGTGGAAGATTTTGAGTGGCATTTTGGCGATGGAGCAACCTCAACTGATACAACCCCAATACACACCTATACCCAAAGTGTGAACGTAGCGCTGATTGTGAAACTAATAGTGAAAAATACTTGCAGCAGCGACACAGCATATAGATCAGTACCTACGTCTGTCAACGATATTGAGGGAGAAGAAAATGTAAGAGTTTATCCAAACCCTGCAAAAGACAGATTGTTTATTGAACTAAAGAATGCCAGACTTGAAGAAATGTATCTCGTGAATATGATGGGTAGCATTGTGAGGAAAGAAAATGGTTCATCAGGGTTGAATAGCATAGACCTTAATCTTCTTCCTCCCGGAAATTACATCCTGAAATTAAAGACCACGGAAGGCGACTTTGCCCGAACAGTTCAAATTAGCAGGTAACAACCAATATTATTTATTGAAAAGCGGATTCGACTAACCTCGATCCGTTTTTTATTTGTGCCTATTTTTGACTCCCATAACTCCCGCATCTAAATCCTCGACTATGCTGGGTGAAGTAGCGTGAACCGATGGTCAAAAACAACAGACGATGAGTAGTAGAGCAGATTATTCAGGTAATATTTTACAACATCTTAGAGATCGTTTTTTAGGAAAACTTGTAAGTGAATCACGTTCTCCGGCAGGAAACTGGCTGGCGTTCACTCTTGAGAAAATTGAACGTGGCTCAGCAGAAATTTCTTTAACTGTGCGAAAGGAAATGTGCAATCCTTATGGAAATATTCATGGAGGTATGATGTCTTTGGTAATGGACGAAGTAATTGGTTGGAGCGTTGTGAGCCTCGATACAAACAACAACTACACTTCATTAAACCTAAATGTTGATTTTCTATACGCTATTAAAGAAGGCGAAAAATTGTACGCTAAAGCAGAAGTAATACGAGAAGGCAAAAAAATAATTCACGTTGAATGCAGGGTGTCGGATACGCGCAATAATTTGCTTGGTAAGGCAAGCAGCAATCTGATAGTAACTTCTATGAAGCCCGTCGGCGATGATTTTAAAGTGGCCAACTGATCCTTATCTTCTTATTTCTCTTTTGGGATATAAGTCTTTACTTTTGAACTTTTCACTTTTGAATACATGCTAAACGGTAAAAAAATTGTTGTGGTATTGCCTGCTTACAAAGCAGCACTAACTCTGGAGCGTACTTACAACGAAATTCCTTTCGATATAGTGGATGAGGTGGTGCTTGTAGATGACAACAGCCCCGACAATACGGTGGAGGAAGCCCGGCGTTTGGGCATAAGACACATCATAATTCACGAGCAAAACAAAGGATATGGTGGTAATCAAAAAAGCTGCTACAAAAAAGCGTTAGAACTTGGTGCTGACATCGTCATCATGCTCCACCCCGATTATCAATACACTCCCAAACTTATACACGCTATAAGCGGTGTTATTGCTTATGAGGTGTATCCGGTTTGCTTTGCTTCGCGGATATTGGGAAATGGTGCGCTTCGCGGAGGAATGCCTATGTATAAATATATCTTTAACCGCTGCCTTACACTTTTTGAAAACATAATGGTGTGGGAAAAACTGAGTGAATACCACACAGGTTATCGCGCATTTTCAGCAGATGTGATTCGTTCTATAGATTTTACACACAACAGCGACGATTTTGTTTTCGATAATGAAATGATCTCGCAGATTTTTATGAATGGCTATGAGATTGGTGAAGTGACCTGCCCCACTAAATACTTTGAGGAAGCATCGAGTATCAATTTTTCGCGCAGCATGAAATATGGAATGGGTGTGCTGCGGGTATCGCTTACGCATCGCCTTCACAAATGGGGATTAGTAAAGAGCAAATTGTACAATAGAACAAACTTGTAATTTTCATTTAGGCATTTTTGTTTCATCCCAATAGGGTGTTGCGCTGTAAAATATCAAGTATTATATTTGTTCTAAACTAAAAACACAAAACCAATGAAAAGGATTTTTACCACACTCTTCTCGCTCTCCGTTTTATCAGCGAGTGCGCAGATCACACTCAATCAACAAAGTTTTTCTGCAACCTACGTAGGTATAGATAGCATGAAGCTATTGATGGCAGGACAAACCTATCCTACTATCGCACCTACCACTAATGGAAATTGGGACTTCAGCTCACTAAACTATACTAACGCATTCTCCACCATTACTCGAAGTGCTTTCTCTAATAGTGCATTTCCGGGAGGCACGCAGGCGACTCACATGTATTACGCGTTTAGCGGGTCTTTAGGTTATGACTTCGGAATGGTAGATGGCATCAGTGCTGCTAACTATAGCCTACAGGGTGAACGAATTTTAAGGCAGGCTATTCCACTTGGGTCGCTGACCGGAGGTACGACTGACAGCCTTCTTTTCCCAGAGCAGAATGTGATTTACAGCTCACCAAGAAAGGTTCTTTCTTTTCCCGCTACCAATGGTAGTACCTGGGGAGGAAGCTATAATTTCACCACCGATCTCAACCTTACTGTAGTTTTGTACGGACTTAATTCTGCACCAGGCCAGCGTAAGACTTATTTAAGCTATAGGGATACAGTAATAGGATGGGGAAAAGTAAAGGTGAAAGATTTTTCGGGTAATGCAAGTGGAAGTATGAATGTGCTAATGGTAAAGCACATGGAAAAACAAGTGGACTCATTTTTCCTGAACGGAGCTCCAGCACCACCACAATTGCTTTCAGCCTTTAGTCTCACTCAAGGACTGGCAACTGAAGTAAACGAGGTGTCTTTTTACCGTGCAGGAGAAATTACTCCTTTGGTGAGGGTGTCTTATTTTGATACAACTTTCACGCAAGCTCAAATCAGTGAGATCGAAGTTCACACAAATCGTCTTGCAAATCCTGCCAGCATCAGCGATGTAACTAAGTATGGTAAAATTGCTCTTTACCCCAATCCTTTAACCGGGAATCAGCTTACTATTTCTTTAGATGATAAAGCTGTACGCACTTTGCAATACGATGTTATGAACATCAACGGACAGATAATTGCAAAAGGCAACGTTAGCATGAACAGTGGTAAAGGATATGTAGGAATGAACGAAGCTAAAAGTACAGGCATTTATTACGTTCGTCTGTACAGTGACGGGCAGTTGCTTACTACATTGCCATTGAGTATTCAATAAAAAAACTGGTTAGTACAATTGACAAAGAGATTGCGAAAGCAATCTCTTCTGTTTTCTTGGCAGCTTTGTGTGAGTTGATAAATATGAATCGTTCTCGTAGAAGGATTTTAGAAAACCCCTCCTAAAACAAGGTTAGCAGAAATCAAAGGTTTCATACTGTCGTAAGTTCTCACATTATTTCGGAAGTAACTTTTTCCATTTGCATCGTCCACGGTATAAATATCCAGACGTTTTGAATTAGCTTTTCTAAGACCCAAACTAATATTCCAGCCAATTGTCAGCCTGTTGGCACGTTGGTAATGCCCTCCCACCATCAGGCTAATGTCCAAACAGTTCATTGATTCGGCCAACTTGTTGCTGGTTTTTGGAATATTCCGGTCATCGCTGTCAAACGAAAAATAGGAGTAGGAGTTTTGAATTTCCTCAAGGCTTTTATTTGTGTTCGCCATTTGCGCATTGAAGCGATACATTTTCCATTCTACGGTAGGTGCCAGATAAAATCCATCCATTACATTGTCGCTAAAATAAATTTTCGGAGCCACAGAAAAATAACTGCCCAAAGCTGCCTTGCGGTGTTTGTAGTGATAGTATTGGTCATCTACGTCTTGCATTCCAGCTACTCCGTTTTCTACCAATTCACTATTCTTTCCGTCATTCCAAATGATTTGACCAAAGTCATTTCCAAAACTTCTGTAGGTAATGCCTGCTCCCACTTGCACACTTAGAAAACTTGTAAGCGCGCGTTCATAATACACAGGTGTATAACCATTGATTGCAGAAACAATACCCAGGGTTACGGAGTTTTTATAAACTTCTTTTTTCTGTTTTCTTCTTTTATTAAAGGATGTATTTTCTTCTTCTGGTCCGAAGCTTATTGTTTGCTGCGCAAAGGAAGCAAAAGGAAGCAAAACCACAACCAGTAAGGGAGATAATTTTAAGAATTTTCGAAGCATGCGCAGGGTTTATTTAAAGGTGATAAATACCGGTTGGCTGTCTCGCCGATGAAAAGCTCTTGCTACAATCTTGTCAATGCCTACAGTGCTAAAATTGGAAACGATCAGGTTTTTATCTTCTTCGCGCACATCAAATATTTTGGCTTTGCTTTTTTTACCATTCTCGTCAATTTTCACCACCATCAGCACACCGCCTCTGCCATCTACGTGTTGTTTTGGAGCTTCGTCAACAGGTAGGTCTATATTCTTCATGTTGTCCATAAAGAAGATATATTGGTTGTTGTTGTGCGGAAACAATTTGAAAGACATCCCAGCGAGGCCGCTGTTGATACCGTGTTGCAGTTTAGGAACTTTTGTTACCCACTTCAATTCGCCATCTGCGCCAATGTTCATTCCCAGAATATCGTTGTAATAGTAATCTACTGTTGTATTCCGCGACCTGCCGTTGTAAGTGGTAGTAATAATTTTGTAAGCCTCTTCTCCGTACACTTGTATGGAGCCATCGCTGTTCACCACTATATTGCGAAGTACCATGTTTTGCGCTTCCAGATTATCATCATCGTCCTTCTTCTCATTTCTGCGTTTTGTACGTGCAGATTCAAACTCACTTAGCACCTGCTGCGGAAATTCGTAGATGCCTTTTTTTACATTGCTCAATTCTCCCGATTGCTCATCCAACTGTAGTAGAAACACGCCATCTGCACTGGAATGCACACCAACTCTATTAAAGCCGGAATAAGCTACCCCAGGTTTTTTCTTACTGTAGAAACCAACAACTAAAAGACTTCCATCAAATCCTTTGGTCATTCGTGCAGCAGTTACAAACTGGTCTGTAAACTTAAACGGGATCTTCGTTACCTCATTATTATCCTTCGTCCACTTCAATATTTCCATGTGATAATTGGGTTTCTTTTTATCGCCTTTCTCTGTGGCATATACCTTCGCCAATGTGTACACATTGCCATCCTTATCTATGTCGTAATCTTCATTATCCATGCGTGCTTCGGTGTAAGGCATTCTTATTTCCTTGCCCCAGATTTTATTCAACTCTTCATCAAAAACCTGAAAGCCGATGATGTCCTTGTTCTTACTATCCTGCCGTTGCTCCGGGCGTTTTCTATACTGAACAAGGAGTTTATTACTGTCCAGCGAATAATAGAGATTCCACTTATCGGTAATGCCTATGCTGATTCCCCATAGCGCTGTTCCCATAGCTGTGCCGGTAAGTTTGCTGGTCGCACACAATTGTTTTGCCTTGCCAATTAGCTTTGTGTTTTTTACATCAATTTCCTGTGCAAAAAGGCGTTCTCTTTCGTCTGCTCTTTCCCAGGTACAAAATATCCAGTAGTATCTGTCTTTGATTTTTGTAAATGCTACATTCTGATAGTCATCGGGCATGTCTTTCAGATCAACTGTATTTTCTGATGTTAGCTTCAAGGCATTACTAAATTTCTGGAATGACAAACTGCGATGCGGCGCGTGTCCGATCTGTACATAACCCTCTATCTCATTGCCTATGAAGCCGAGGTCGGAATGTTTTTTAGGAAGTTCGTAGCTATCGCCCCAGGTAAAAACAATACTTCCATCTTTGATTTGTGCATTGAGTATTGCGGGAGCAAAAAGAAGGATCAACAACAAGCTGAAAAGTTGTTTACCCGATAGAGACCTGACCATTGTGTAAATTTTTTTGGTTTAAGAACACAAAATATTTCTTGCCAATTTAATTTGCAATAGCCACGCATAAAAACCCGGAAAATTTGTAAGCCGTTTGAAACAAACACATAAAAAAAGAAAAGCCAACTTCCCATCCTACATTGGAAATTGACTTTTCAGCAAAAAAAATTGAAACGAAAAAATAGACAATTAGTTTGCCCTGACTTTCATCTGCTCTACCAGTAGTTCGTAGTCTTTAATGGCATGTTGCAGAATCTTCTTCGCAAGGCGCTCGCCCTGAAATTCTTCAATCTTCACCACCTTATTTTCCAGCTTTTTGTATTCTTCAAAAAAGTGCCGCAGCTCTTCTATAAAATGAGAAGGCAGTTCACTAATGTCATTAATATGTGCCACGCTCATATCCTGGGGGCAAACAGCTATAAGTTTGTCGTCTGCCTCGCCCTGATCAAGCATCCGCATCACGCCAATTATTTTCGCTTCTACCAAACACAGCGGTTGCATTTCTATTTGTGAAAGCACCAGAATATCAAGCGGGTCATTATCATCGCAATAGGTGCGGGGAATGAATCCATAATTAGCAGGATAATACACGGAAGAATACAACACGCGATCGAGTTTCAATAGTCCGGTTTCTTTGTCCAATTCATATTTTGCCCGCGAGTTTTTAGGAATTTCAATAATCGCATTTACTTTGTTCGGAATATCGTTGCCGTAGCTAACGGAGTGCCATGGATTGAAGCTCATCACTAAAAAAAATTTGGCGCAAAGGTAAATGTTAAAGTCTCTTGGATTGCTTTCTTGTCAGGGGTAAAATGCAATAACTTCAACCTCCTTTCGTTTAACGCAAGTTCACTTTTTAGAGATTCAGATCTTAGCTCCGTCACTGCTTTGTAATGTATATTATCATTGCGATAAAAAAAATGCAGGCAAGTTGTTTTTTTAAAGTGTACCTATATCTTTGCAAGCACGCAAATTGCGTTTTAACACCAATTAATTAACCGTAAAAACACAAATAAAAAATCAAACTTATGGCAGACGTAAAAACAGCCACAGCAAAAGCAGGATCTCGTGCGGGAAAACCCAAAAACGCTAACTACACGCTTATCAACTTAGGCATAATAGTAGGTTGTACGGTAGTAGCCCACCTGATTTTCCATCTTGTTTTTGGAAATGCAGCCAACTTCCGCGACGCTGAAAAGCATGTGCCTGCCAACTTTCAGGGTACTATTTACACCGGTGGGTGGGTTATTCCAATCCTGATGTCAACCTTTTTGATTTTGGTGTGTATGATAGTAGAGCGCATCCTTACAATCATGAAGGCAAACGGTAAAATAAACAATGCCGAATTTGTAAGAAAAGTACAATACCACCTTGCTAACAAAAACATTGAAGCTGCACTTGCGGAGTGCGATAAGCAAGCGGGTTCGGTAGGAAATGTAATGCGTGCAGGTTTGTTGAAATACCGTGATATGGTAAGCAACCATGAACTTGACACAGATCAAAAAGTATTGAGCATTCAAAAAGAAATAGAAGAAGCTACTTCATTGGAACTACCGATGCTGGAGAAAAACCTTGTATTCCTTTCTACCATCGCTTCGGTAGCAACGCTTCTTGGTCTTTTCGGTACAGTATTGGGTATGATTCGCGCCTTCCAGGCAATGGGACAGGCGGGTGCGCCAGATGCAGCGGCACTTGCCAATGGTATCTCTGAAGCACTTATCAATACCGCCATTGGTATCGGTACTTCTGCGGTTGCCATCGTAGCTTACAACTACTTCACTACAGTTATTGATGGTATCACTTATGGTATTGACGAAAGTGGTTTTACACTTACGCAAAGCTTTGCTGCTAACTACAAGTAAGATAGTGTTGCAGGAAAAATGTGTAGAGGATTTGTGGAAAGACACTGTTTTTTGATCTAATTAGTTAAACAGTCAAAACATTAGCGATGCCTAAAGTAAAAATGCCAAGGAAGAGCACCAACGTTGATATGACGGCGATGTGCGATGTAGCTTTTCTGCTGCTAACGTTCTTCATGCTGGCTACAAAATTTAAACCTGATGAGCCTGTGACGGTGGTGACACCAAATTCTATTTCAGAAATTATGATTCCTGACGTAGATATCATGCTCCTCACTATTGATCCGAAAGGAAGAGTTTTCTTTTCTGTTGACAATAAGAACAACACCCGCAAAAATCTTATTGAGGATGTGAACGAATACAAAGGATTGAATCTGACACCGCAGGAGATGGCCCAATTTACAAATGGTGCATCGGTGGGCGTTCCGTTTAATCAGTTGAAATCTTATCTCGCAGCCGATCCTGTGCAACAAAAGGAATATGATAAGCAAACTTCAGGAATTCCTACAGATACGGTAAATACCTCTGATCAGAATGAACTGGCGGCATGGATTCGCATGGCGCGCAATAGCAATCCGAAGTTGCGCATAGCTATCAAAGCAGATGGCGATGCTAATTATCCTGAAATAAAGAAAGTAATCAGAACGCTGGAAAACTGGAAGATTTATAAGTTTAATCTTATTACAGGATTAAAAGCCGTACCTCCGGGAACCGCAGCTTATGAAATTCAGAATGCAGGGATGAAACCGCAGTAAGGGATAGGGGATAGGGAAAAAGGAATAGGGGATAGGGAAAAAACAGTAAGCAATAGGCAAGGGCAATAAGCAGTAAGCACGGTGCTGACAACTATCAACTGTCAACCAACAACCATCACAACCAACAACTAATCAAGTAACCTTTTAAAAATTATAGTACCATGGCAGAAATGGATGTGTCGAGTGGCGGTGGGCATAAGAAAGGTCCTGGGGTCAAAAAAGGTAAAAAACTTTCTACCCGTGTAGATCTTACTCCAATGGTGGATCTTGGGTTTTTATTGATAACCTTCTTCATGTTTACCACTACGCTGTCAAAGCCGAAGACAATGGAGATCAATATGCCCAACAAAGAAAAGATTGAAGAGAAAGACCAAACTAAGGTGAAGGAAAGTGTGGCCTTTACAGTTTTGCTGAGCAGAGAACACCGCATTTATTATTATGAAGGACTGGCCAGCGACCCTACCAAGCCACCCGAACTGAAAATAACGTACTTCAAACCTAAGGATGGAATACGCGATGCGATAATTGACAAGAAGAAAAGAATAGAAGAACAAAGAAGGCAAGACCCTACACTGACTGCTAAAGATCAGTTGACGGTGTTGATAAAGCCTGATGCAAACAGTACCTATGAAGACCTCGTAAACATCCTCGACGAAATGGCAATAAACGATGTGAAGATCTACGCCATTGTAGATATTACGGATGTTGACAGAGAGTTTATTCAAAGTACAGAGCAGGCGAATACCGGCGCTCAATAATTTTATAAATAGTGCTGTAGGTTTTATGGAACTATAAGCAACTAACGTCTTACAAACGAAGATGCTTACAACTCAGGACTAAAAAATTTAAACAATGGATATTAATAAAATACTCAAAAGCGATTACCTCGATATTTTATTCGAGGGTCGTAATAAAAGCTACGGCGGCTATGAGTTACGCAAGAACTATCCGAAACGTGTTTTACGATCTATGCTGGTGTTAGCCGGTATAGGTTTGGCAACGGGCACCTACGCTATTATTTCTAATCTCAATAAGGACGATAACAGAAAGGTTGCCATGATAAAAGAAGTAACATTGGCTGAACCACCGCCTATAGATCCTACAAAGCCACCGCCCCCGCCACCACCTCCAGAGCCACCACCTCCAGTAAAGCCAACGGTAAAGTTTACACCACCGGTTATCAAAAAAGATGAAGAGGTACAGGAGCAAGAAAAGCCACCACCCATAGAGGAAATGAAGGATAAATCTGCCGGTATCAAAACTCAGGAAGGCGATCCTAACGGAATAGACCCGGGCATCGTTGATCCGGGACCGGGAACAGGAGCTGTAGAAGCACCGCCACCGCAGATTTTTACTTATGTAGAGCAAATGCCAGAGCCTTCTGTAAATGTGAATGAGTTTCTTTCAAAAAACATTCGCTATCCGGAATTGGCAAAGGAAAATAACATTCAGGGTCGCGTAACTGTGCGTTTCGTTGTAGATGAGCAAGGCGAAGTGTCTGATGTGAATGTTGTGAAAGGCATTGGCGGCGGATGTGACGAAGAAGCAAAACGCGTGGTTATGAAAATGCCAAAGTGGAAGCCCGGTAAGCAAAATGGTAAAGCTGTAAAAGTTTACTACACACTTCCTATAAGTTTTAGACTGGAATAATACCAACAAACAAATTCAGAAGGAGCTATTCTTTAAACGGGATAGCTTTTTTTTATACCAATAACCAACCTTTTTCCGTTGTAAGCGATACAAGTATGAAGGCAGATGTTATTTTTGTCCACTAATTTTCACCCACAACTTAACCGCCAACAGTTTTTTTAAATGAAAAATATTGCAACAATTCTTAGTGCGCTTGCCTTAGCGGGAGTGCTCGTGCTTTTCCTCTTACACTTTTCCGGCAATAAGGGTAATGCAACATCACCCAACACTTCTTCTCTGAAGGCTGATGCCGGCAGTTTTCGCGTGGCGTATGTTGACATAGATACCTTTGAAGCCAACTATGATTTTTTAAAGTCCAAAAGAGAAGAATTTAATAAACGCCAAACGGGTATGCAAAGTGAACTTGAGCGGTCGGCACAGCAGTTTCAAAGTCGTGTAGCAGATTTTCAAAGAAAGGTTCAAAGCAACAGTATCACTCAGGCTGAAGGCGAAGCAACCCAAAAGCAATTAGCACAAATGCAGCAAAGCCTTCAGTTGCGCGAGCAGGCATTGACCGAACAATTGCTGAAAGAGAAAGATGCTTTCAATCAAAAACTGCACGACGATCTGAATAGTTTTCTGGAAGACTACAACAAGAGTAAAGGCTACGATTATATTCTTTCCTACTCACAGGTGGGCAGCCAGATACTTTTAGCAAACAAAAAGCTCAACATCACAGCCGATGTGATAAAGGGAATGAATGAGCGGGCTAAAAAGACAGACGATACCACAAAGAAAAAATAGTATTTTTCATCTGAGAAGTTTAATCAGTATTAATCACAGATGAATCTTACATCATAGCATTCGCATCTCGCTTTTCTCTGACGATGCGTAGGATATGATTTCGGTTCGCAAAACACACACACACACTTGGAAAACAAACCGGAATTTCACAGGTCGCTTAGTTTGTTTGACGGAGCCTTGCTGGTTATAGGCTCCATGATAGGCTCAGGCATTTTTATAGTAGGTGCAGACATAGCCCGAAATGTAGGGAGTGCAGGTTGGATTATTGCGGTCTGGGTTATTACAGGTATTATGACTATTACCGCTGCGGTGAGTTATGGTGAGTTGAGTGGTATGTTTCCGAAGGCTGGCGGTCAATATGTTTACCTCAAGGAATCTTACAACAAGCTAATCGGTTTCCTTTACGGCTGGAGTCTTTTTGCGGTGATACAAACCGCAACTATTGCAGCGGTGGCAATTGCTTTTGCAAAATTTTCAGGTTATTTTTTCCCTGTCCTAAACCTTACCAACGATAATATTCTTTACTCAGGAGTCATCAAAATTTATCCTGCTCATCTGGTAGCAATAGGTGTCATCGTTCTGCTTACTTACATTAATTCTCGCGGCGTTAAAGAAGGAAAATCGATTCAGTTAGTCTTTACACTTTCAAAATTGATTGCCTTATTTGGATTGATATTGTTTGGGTTTTTGCTAGTTGATCAAAGCTTCTTTGCAGAAAACTGGCAAACCGGTTTTAATGCTGCGCAGGATTTTGGATCGGTAAATGAAAACGGACAAAAAGTTCCCGGAGATTGGACAAGTATTTCAGGAGTGGCTTTGCTTGGTGCTATTGCAGCTGCTATGGTTGGCTCCGTATTTAGCAGCGATGCCTGGAACAATGTAACCTTCGTTGCAGGTGAGATTAAAAACCCGCAACGCAATATCGGGTTGAGCTTGTTTCTCGGAACATTTGTAGTGACCATTCTTTATGTTACTACCAATCTTATGTATCTGAATGTTCTCCCACTTCGTGAAATTGCTTTTCCAGAGGAAGATCGTCTTGCAGTAGCAGCAGCCAATCAAATTTTTGGCGACAACGGCCGCTTCGCCATTGCCGGACTTATCATGATCTCTACATTTGGTTGCAACAATGGTTTGATACTTGCAGGTGCCCGCGTGTATTATACAATGGCCCAGGATGGTTTGTTTTTTCGCAAGGCTGCAAAGCTTAATAAGCAAGGTGTACCCCAATGGGCATTGTGGTCGCAATGTTTGGTGGCTTCTATTCTTTGTCTGAGTGGACGCTATGGAGATTTACTCGACATGATCTCCTTTGTAGTAGTGATATTTTATGTGTTGACTATTGCCGGAATTTTTATTCTTCGTAGAAAAAGGCCAGATGCAGAGCGACCTTATAAAGCGTTTGGTTATCCCTTGCTGCCCGCTCTGTACATTATTATGGGTCTCACTTTTTGCGGTTTGCTTTTATGGTTTAAACCTGAGTTTACGTGGCCAGGATTTATCATTGTTTTGATAGGCATTCCCATTTACTATTTTATAGAAAAGAAAAGTGACGCAGCGAATCCATAAAGAAGAATTAGCGCATTTATTTGAAAGCATACAGCAACTACATGTAGTGGTAGTAGGCGATGTGATGCTCGATAATTATTGGTGGGGTGAGGTAGATCGTATTTCTCCCGAAGCTCCTGTTCCAATTGTAGCATTGCAAAAGAGAGAAAGCAGACTTGGTGGCGCGGCAAACGTAGCATTGAATTGTAAAAGCCTTGGCGCAAAAGTGACCTTGGCAAGTGTGGTGGGAGATGATAAAGACGGTGCATTGTTGAAACAATTGACAGAGGATGCAGGCATTCGTACAGACCTTATCATGCTGAGTAAGCACCGCACTACAACTACAAAGACACGCGTCATTAGCCGCAACCAACAGATGATGCGCTTGGATGATGAAGTAAGCGAGGAGCTTTACACAGAAGAAGAACATCCGTTCATAGATAAAGTGCTACGGTTTCTTCAAATCGAAAAACCAGACGTACTTATTTTTGAAGATTACAACAAAGGCGTGCTGAAGGAAAATGTCATTCACCGAATTACAGAGCATTGCAAAGAACTTGGATTGGTTACAGCCGTGGACCCGAAACGAAAAAATTTCCTTTCTTATAAAGATGTAACGATTTTCAAACCGAACCTGAAAGAAGTAAGAGAAGGGTTGAATGTAGCAGTTGAAGAAGTGAATGTGGAAACGCTAAGCGAAGTGAATGAAAAATTGAAAAACATTCTAAACCACCAGGTAACATTTATCACCCTTTCTGAAAAAGGCGTTTATTTCAACAATCAAAATAGTGCAGCAATTATTCCTTCGCACATTCGCAACATTGCGGATGTATCAGGCGCGGGCGATACTGTAATTGCAACAGCGGCGCTTGTTTATACACTTACAAAAGATGCGCACCTGATGGCAGAGATTTCAAACCTTGCAGGTGGGTTGGTATGCGAGCAGGTGGGGGTAGTGCCTATAGATAAAGCGCTGCTGCAACAGGAAGCCCAACAAATACTATAGTCTCCTTAATCTTCCAGCATTCCAAGTTGAATGGCCACACGCACGAGACCGATGGAGTTTTTTACATCGAGCTTTTGAAGAAGACTAAATCTGTGATTTTCTACGGTGCGAAGACTAATGAATAGTTCGTTTGCTATTTCCTGATTGGTGTGTTCTTGTACAATTAATTTCAGAATTGCTTTTTCTCTTTGTGTAAGGATAGGTATTTTGAAAGTAGGAGTTTGGATTTTGAATTTTGTGTGTTGCATCATTTGCTCTTTGAGCGACGGCTCAATATATTCCTCTCCCGCGTAAACAGACTTTATGGCAAAGATCAATTCTTTGACCCGCGTATTTTTCAAAACATAACCGCTACAACCGTGCTGCATCATTCTTTTCACAAGTATGGGAGCATCGTGGCTGGTAATTGCCAGCATTTTTACCGACGGATATTCTTTATTGATGACCTGCGCAAGATCGTAGCCTTTGTAGTCGGGTAATTCTATATCCAGAAGAAGCACATCGGGTAGCATTTTCTCCAGTCCGGTTAGTAGAGCAGTGCCGTTTTCGTAGGTAGCAATCACCTCAATATGCTTATCGCCACTCAGCATATTTTGCAAGCCACTTATGGCAAGAGGATGATCGTCGGTTATTGCTACTTTAATAGCCATTTACACAGGGTTTGAAAATTGAAGTTGTTTTATTTCAAGCTCAATATATACTGAAGTGCCTTTTTCCGGCGCACTGTTTATACTGAAATGTCCCTGTAGCGATTTGATGCGGGATGCTATACTGCCGAGTCCCATACCCTCGAATTCTTCGAGCTTGTTTTTATCAAATCCTACACCGTCGTCTTCCACTACAAGGCTTATCATATCGTGCTGGCAATTCATCTGCACAATCACATTTTTTGCTTTTGCGTGTTTAATTATGTTCTGTAAAAGTTCCTGAATAACGCGGTACAGCATCAGTTCATAATCTGGCGCAAGTGCCGGCATTTCACCAATAAGCTGAAAGTGCGTTTGGATATTTGTACTCCGCTCCAGGCTTTTAACAAAGTAATGTGCGGCAGCGGCCAGCCCTTCTTTCAGTAGCATATCGGGCATCAGGTTGTGTGCCGATTTTCTAAGTTCTTTCGTAGCGTTTTCCAGTTGCACCAGTATTTGTTCTATTTCTTCGCCACTGTTATTCTTTTCTTTTTCTATCAGTGTGCTAAGGTTCATTTGCGCTGCGCTAAGTTGCACCATTATGCCATCGTGCAATTCTCTTGCTATTCGTTCCCGTTCTTTTTCCTCTCCCTGCATTCGCGCTTTCAGTTGCGCAATTTTTCTTTCAGTTTTGAATTTCAGAAGCTCAATATTTTTTTTCTGTTTGTAATTTCTATACAATGTAGCTACTAATGCAAGGATTAGAAAAGAACCTACCGTAATGAAAATGATAAACCTGTTTTGCCCTCTGATCTTACTTTCTTTTTGTTGCAACAGTAGCTGTTGTTCGGCAAGTTCCTTATCCTTCTCTGCTGTCCTGTATTTTATCTCCAGATCATTTACAAGTTCATTTCGCCTTGCATTTGCTGCGCTGTCTTGCAAGGTATCGTAGGCATTGCGATGTAGTAAAGACGCTTTGGAATTGCCCATTGCACTATAAATATCTACCAGTGCTTTATTGCTTTCAATAATTCCTTTGGTAAGATTTTCTTCTTCGCTAATAGCCAATGCCGACAAATAATAGTGTTCAGCCTCAGGATAATTTTTCATTTGAAAAAAACATGCACCAAGTCCTCTATAGATCATGGCTTTTTGCACTTTTGATCCTTTTATTTTCAATGCTCTCTGATAAAACTTAATTGCATTTTGGGGTTTCCTTTCTTCAAGAAAAGTCTTACCAATATTGCAATTGGCTACGATTTCTGAGGCGGGATCTTTGAGTTGGGAAAAAAGGAAAAGTGCCTTTGCTGAAAAAATGCGGCTGGAATCGAGTTTATTTTCCGCTCCATAAAGCATTCCGAAATCGGTATATACTTTAGCGAGCATTTTATTATTGTTTGTTTTTTGCGCAACAGGCAATGCTTTATTTAGATAGAATCTGGCTTGGCTGTATTGCTTGTTCGCAGTTAGCCGCCCTGCCAAATTGCTGTAGATAAGCAAGAGCAGATTGGTGTCTTTGACGTTGTACACCTCCATTTGTTCCAGTGCTTTGTAGTAGTAGATTGCTGCAGTATCTGTCACATCCCGATTACCATATAATGCAGCCATGTTGTTGTAAAGAACAACTATTGCGCGCCCATTGGTATTGCTAGCCGCTTTGCAATACGGTTCTGCAAAGCGGTAAACAGTGAGGCTTTTTCTATACTCACCTTTGTCCATATAGGTAAGTCCTAATCCCGTAAGGGCTTTTGCTGCGCCCTCAACAAATCCTATTTCTGTACTTTTTTTAAAGGCCGTATGATAAAGTATTAATCCACTGTCATTGTGGGTATGGCGAAACGATTTGGCTTTGTCAATAAGAGACGAAACGATTGCTGTGTCGGTATCAAAGCGTTGTGTGCCGTAGCGATCCAGGTTTTTTTCTTGCCCCAAAAAAGACAATGGGATGATAAACAGCAGTAATAAAAGTAAGTCCCTCACGTTATAATTCTCATTGTGATAGACGATAAAATTACAACAGTTGTGAGGTGAAAATCAATGTGCCTATTGTGAATGCACAAAATCTGTATGACGAATTCATGCCTATGCTAAAATGAGTAAAACCCGCAAGTCGAGCGTTTGCTTTTTAGGTATTTTTATCGCCCCATTTTAGAATTGACTTCCCTATTATTTAACATGCAAAACCATTTTATGAAAAAAATTTACTCACTTGTAGTCGCCTTTGTGGCTATAGTGCTTAGTGCAGGAGCGCAAACGACCGTGCAGATTGGCACCGGAACCAGCACATCCGTTACCTACGGACCTTTCTATCGTACAACGGCCTCAAGCACTGTTTATGAAAGCAACAAAACACTTTTATTTACCGAAGCGGAGCTAAACGCGGCGGGAATTTTCTCAGGAGCAACAATTTCAGAAATTAAATGGTACAAGACTGACGCTAATAATTTTTCCAACGGCGCAACAGCAACAGTAACACTTTACGCAAAAAATGCCGGTACGTTAAGTAGCTACAACACAGGAGTAAATGTGCAGTCGTATCTCCCAGGTTTTGGTTCTGCTATCAGTACAGTAAATTATAACACTACCACCAACAATATCCCCGGAGCTAATACATGGGTTGGATTCACTGGTCTGAATTATGCTTACACCGGTGGTTCTTTAGAGTTTTATGTACATTTCGATATTACGCCTGGAACGGGTAATCCAAGCACGGGCGGATTTTCATGGCAATATCTGACTAATGCAACTGCTCCCGATTATCGGTATCTGTATTCAAATGTAAATGCTACATCCACCTCTAACTTTACGCGTCAGGATATTCGACCCAACACCCAATTTACTTTTACATCTCCAGCCTGCACAGGAACTCCGGTAGCCGGTACTGCATCTGCTACGCCCACAAGTGGCATTTGTATTGGCAGTAGCGTAAACCTTAGTCTTACAGGTAATAGCACTACGCCCGGTCAATCTTATGATTGGCAAACGTCAACATCTTTATCAGGTCCTTTTACTTCTGTGAGCGGCACTATTCTTCAGCCTGCTTACACCGCTACTGTGGGTACTTCTGGTAGTGTATATTATCGTGCGGCAGTTACTTGTGGTTCCAACACCGTTTATTCTGACACGGTTGCAGTAGTTGTATCACCCCCAATGCCTGCTAATACTTACACTATTAATTCGACACAAGCTACAGGTGGCACTAACTTTCAGTCTTTTACTCATGCTATTGCTGCCTTGTCGTGTGGCATAGCCGGTCCGGTAACGTTTAATGTTGCTACAGGAAGCGGCCCTTATGTAGAACAGCTTACCATTCCACAAATTGGTGGTGCATCCAGCACAAATACAATCACCTTTAACGGAAACGGAAATTCGCTTGACTTCAGTACGTTAAATAGTTCTTCCAACCGTGCAGGTATTAAACTTGACGGTGCCGACCATATCACTATAAATAACCTTGTGCTAAACGGAGCTGATAGTGCGTATGGCTGGGGTATTCATTTTACCAATGGTGCAGACTCTAATACAATTAGCAATTGTACCATTAATGTAAGCAAGAGTGTAACATCTCAAAACCACAACGGCATCGTCTTTTCCAACTCTGCTACTACAGCGGCAAGCTCCGGTAATAATGGAAATGGAAATCTTATTGTAGGCAACACGATTAACGGTGGTTACTACAATGTGGCAGTGTATGGCGGTAGCAGTACCATCAATAACGACAACATCGTTCAGAATAATAATCTCAAAGACTTTTATCTCTACGGCGTTTATACTTTATATAACAGTGGCTTGATAATAAGCGGTAATGATATTTCACGTCCTACCAGAACGAATACAGGTACAGCCTCGGGTATTCTTATCTCTACGGGTAATATTAATAACCTCGTTGAAAAGAACAGGATTCACAATGTGTTCGATTCTATGACTACGAGCACATCCGCTTTTACTGCTATTGAGATCACGGGTGATGGCACTCCTGGCTTAGAGAATAAGATCATCAACAATGCTATTTATAATATCAATGGCAACGGCGTTGTTTATGGTATTCAGAGTACAACATCACTATATTGCCACATCTATCACAACACTATTTCATTAGATGATTTGAATGCTACTCCTACTGGTATAACTTATGGTTTTTATCAGTCAGGTACAGCCGCAGGTATCCGTTTCGTCAACAACATTGTTTCTATCTCGCGTGGCGGCTCAGGTGCTAAATATGCGATCTATAAAGCGACTCCAGCAAATGTGATAGCTGCGGATAGCAATGTTTATTTTCTAAATAGCGCAGGTAGTGGTGCACAGAGCATAGGCTACCAAACTACTGCACAGGCTACTTTGCAAGATTGGACAACTGCAAGTGGAAACGATGCAAATTCAATATTTGCCAATCCGCTTTATGTGAATCCGGCAATCGGAGACCTTACACCTGCAAATAGTTTAATTGATAACCGTGGTACACCGCTTGGTATTACCACAGATATTGTCAATGCAACAAGAAGTGGGACCACCCCCGATGTGGGCGCTTATGAGTTTTCTGTACCTCTTTGTGGCGGTACGCCTACTGCCGGAAATGCATCTTCTCCTACAGGTGTTACCTATGCAGGATGTGTGGGTGGCTCTGTAAACATTGCGCTCAGCGGCTTCTCCATCGGAAACGGTATTTCTATTATCTGGGAAGAATCGCCTGCTGGTGCGGGAATGTGGACTCCTATTGCAGGGGCCACAAGCTCGGTGCTAAACGCTACTATTGCTGCAGCTACAGACTATCGGGCGAGGGTCACGTGTTCCAACGGTGGAGGATTTGACGTTTCTAATAGCGTGAATGTCAATACTAATCTTTTTTATCAATGCTATTGCTCGCCGCTTTCAGGTGTTCAATTACACACTGGTAATAGTAATTATCAGACAAACGTTACAATTGTAGGCACAACGCTTAATCATACTACTACAGCAGTTGGCCCGCAAGGTCATACGCTTGCAGATCATACAGTACCGACTCAGACAGCAATATTGACACAAGGTCAGAGCTATCCGATAAATGTTACAAGATCGAGCGCTACCTACAGCACTGAGCTATGGATAGACTGGGATCAGAGTGGTAGTTTCGATTCTTTTGAATATCGCCTGCTTGTTCCCGGAAGCGTTGCGACTGATACAATCCATGTTCCGATA
>CALMWT010000124.1 GCA_937870855.1 uncultured Taibaiella sp. | reverse complement strand
ACAATAACCTCCCGCATCCCCATTTCCCGCTTCTTATAAAAGTGCTTAGTCAAAAAAGAATCTTAAATAGTGGAATGATTTTTATGACTGTTACGCATATTCCAATGTTATGGCATCGCTTTTCTCATTAAACATCCCATTTTGTGTATTAGCCGGTAAGTCCATTGTGCAAGGCTCAGCTTCTGGTAGTGTGTTGACACCCTATCAAGTGTATGAAGTCCGGCTTCAGGACGGCACGATTTTCAATCTTGAGGCAATTCCTTTTGGGAGACGTTATCATTGGTACAGTATCGAAGGCAAGGAATTAGCTTCCGGCATTGGTAGAGAAATAGAAAACTATTTTTCAGAATTGAAGAAGCGCCACAAAGAGGTTTGCATTTTGCACTGAGCTTGCGCCAATTAATTTCATTGCATCGTCACGTTTTACATAGTTAGTCCATCCATTAGTTGCCCTCACGTTAGGTCTTGGCGGTCATTCTGTAACGAGTACGGCATTTCAGTTACTGAGTACACCTAAGCTACTTTGGTTTCAGGGGTTGTTTCCAGGGTATATTGGCTAAGTAGTGCTATCAGTTCAGCACGGCTACTCACCCTCAGCCGTTCATATATTTTGCACAGCGTTTTTTCTATGGTGCTCAGACTCTTGGAGGTTGCGTTGCCGAGCCTTACATTGGTGAGGGTAGGGTCTTTAGCCAGTTCCACCACTACATTATATTCCTGTTCTGATAGCAGGGCACGTAGCAAGCGTATGTCTTTCCGCTCGGGGCGAAGTTGCATCCGTGGGTTTTGTACCAGATCCACTAAAAGGTCATTGCCGTAAGAACCTTTATGGGCTATTTCCAACAAAGCATCGCGCAGCTTATACTGGTCTTTATGAAGCATATAGCCATTGGCCCCCGATTTAAATAACGTGACTACACATTCCAGCGGGGCCTCTTCCCGAAACACCAGCACGGGTGTAGTGGGTAAGTGCAGTCGTACCTGTTGCAAGTCGTCATAAGCCTCGTTCGCCGTTTGCGATATAAGGGCGACTACCCGTGGGGCAAGGGGTGGAAGGTGTTGCTCCAGATATTGTGTGTTATTGCAACTACCTGCAAAGCTCAGACGGCGGTTCAGTACACTCCGTATCACTGTTTCTGCCATAGGATCGTAGCCTGCAATGAATGTGGATACAGGCTGAAAGGATTGTGACATAGGCGAAGTTTTTTTACCGGCACTGCCGGAGTATAACATCGTTCGCCTTCAGTTTCTATTACACATTAAGCTCCATTCCTTTGAAGGCAATACTAATTTACGTAAACTTTTTTAAACCATATGAGATTAGTTTAAAATTTCATTAAATACCCGAAATCTTTCGGTATCTGCCTGTCAGCACTGTGGAGCGCTACACTTGCCGGTAAGGTGTACCGTAATGAATGTGAGGGTATACCGTAACAAAATAGAAGGTGTACCACTATTGCGCGGTGTAGCTGATATGCGCAGCTTTGATGTCCGTATATTATGGAAATAAAGCTGCATATAGCTCCTTCTTCTGAAAATGCTTTGGCTTCTGGCACAGCGGCAGAGATTGCCGCTGCATATATAGGCTGTTCTTATACAGAAGTACGCTTTTTATGTATACATGTACACTCTTCATGTATACATGTACGCTCTTCATGTACACATGTACGCTCTTCATGTATACATGTACGCTCTTCATGTACACATGTACGCTCTTCATGTACAGAAGAACGCTGTACATGTGCAGAAGAAAGCGCTTTATTTCCAGATATTTCCCTGGTTTTTCTACCAAAACATTCTTTATATACGCTACTGCTTGCAACCTATGCAGCAGAGGGAAGTGCATGGCTTCATAATCTTTTATTGTGTGCAGCAATGCGCCCTGCCAGGGTGCCACACCAGCATTGCCGGGGAAGTCCTGCCCGTAGCTATACAGCCATAGGCTGCAATGGCGATTATAACACTGCTGCATAAAAACAACAGACAGTGGCACAGCCGGCAATTGCATATTTATAAACAAAAAAATATACTGAACATGAAAAAAGTAGCATTGAAAATGCAAAAAATGAATGCAGTGGCATTGGTCAACTTTGCCAGAGGGGTACACAGCGCCCTTACGGTGAATGTAGCGATATATGCTACGCCGCCCATAACGCTGGTAGCTCTTCTTGCCCTGATAGATGGGCTGGACGAGGCACAGCAAAACATGCTGACGGGTGGCACGGCTGCAACAGTTATCCGCAATCAGAAACGCAAGTTGCTGGAGGTAGCCTTGCTGGAGCTGAGCTATTATGTAAATGGTATAGCCAAAGGCGACGAAGCCATAATACACCTGGCAGGCATGGTAGCCGGTGCACGGGGACCCCGCCGCTACGATTCATTGACAACACCCTACGACCTGATAGCGGAAAGCCCACTGGTGGGCGCTATAAAGCTGCGCTGGAAAGGGCCGCACAATGTGAAAAACTATGCGGTGGAGCATTGCCCCGATCCTATAACAGGAACGCAATGGGAAAATGGAACGTACAACAGCGGCGCTAATGCGGTGCTGGAGGGTTTTGATACGGGCAAGAAATACTGGCTGCGGGTACGTGCGCTTGGCTCTGAAGGTATAAAAAGCGATTGGAGCGATCCTATTTGTCAGTTAGTGAGTTAAGGGCTGATACTGAGGTAAGTGGCAGGCAGGGCGAAAGCTCTGCTTGTTTTTTTGGGGGTGGGGAATTGGGTGGTGGCAGAAGGGGCAGTTGAGCGATTTGAAAATGTAAAAGGTATTGGAAATGTTGTATTTTTTCGCAAATGTTGGGGTTGTGTGCAGGGGTAAAAGAGGACGCAGTAAAGAAAAAAACTATATTAATGAATAAAAAGACATTTTCAGAAAGAGATATTTGCACCAAGTTTATCACTCCAGCATTAGAAAGGGCTGGGTGGGACAAGCAATTGCAGGTATTGGAGGAAGTTTCTTTTACCGATGGTAAAATTCATGTCAGAGGAAAAGTCACAGCAAGAGGAACAAGGAAGCGAGCTGACTATATTCTGTATTACAAGCCGAATATTCCAATTGCCATCATTGAGGCCAAAGACAATAACCATTCCGTAAGAGCAGGCATACAGCAAGGTTTGGAATATGCGCAAATATTAGACATCCCTTGCGTGTTCAGCAGCAATGGCGACGGGTTTTTGTTTCATGACCGAACAGCGACAGACGGAAACATTGAAACAGAAATAAGTGAATTCCCTACACCCGAACAGCTTTGGGAGAAATACAAAAAGTACAAAGAAATTGAAACACCCGAAACGGAAAGAATTGTTTTGCAGGACTACTACATTGACGGTACTAACCGCAAACCCAGATACTACCAACAAATTGCTGTAAACAGAACCGTGGAAGCCATTGCCAAAGGACAGAACAGAGTTCTGCTCGTAATGGCAACAGGAACAGGAAAAACATACACTGCTTTTCAAATTGCTTATCGCCTGTGGAAATCACAGGCTAAAAAAAGAATACTTTTTCTTGCCGACCGAACTGCACTCATTGACCAAACCCGCAGAGGCGATTTTAAACATTTTAAAGGCGCAATGACCATTATTAGAAAAAAAGTGGTGGCAAGAAACGATGGGAAAGAAGAACTCATTTCTAATTTAAAACGGGGCATTGATTCATCTGACAAAGCTTTTGAAATTTTTCTCGGATTATACCAAGGGTTAAGTAACTCAGACCCCGAGATGCAGGATGCTTACAAAGATTTTTCACCCAACTTTTTTGATTTAATAATCATTGACGAGTGCCACAGAGGAAGTGCAAAAGAAGATAGCAGTTGGAGAGAGATTTTAAGCTATTTCCAAAATGCTACGCATATTGGTTTGACAGCAACACCAAAAGAAACCAACGAAGCAAGCAATAGCGAATATTTTGGCGACCCTGTTTATACTTACTCTTTGCGACAAGGAATTGATGATGGTTTCCTGGCTCCTTATAGAGTGGTGAGAGTTGCCCTTAATGTTGATGCTGAAGGTTGGCGACCAAAACAAGGGAAAACCGACAAAGAGGGAAATGAAATTGAAGACAGAATTTATAATCGCAGAGACTTCGACAAAAATTTAGTGATTGAAGAAAGAACTGATTCAGTTGCCAAAAAAGTAACTGAGTTTCTAAAAGGTTACGACCGCTTTGCTAAAACCATTGTGTTTTGTGTGGACATTGACCACGCAGAAAGAATGCGAACCGCATTAACCAAGCATAACCCTGATTTGGTTGCAGTGAACCACAAATACATTATGCAGATTACAGGCGACAATGAGGACGGTAAACGGGAGTTGGACAACTTCATAAATCCAGAAGAAAAATATCCTGTAATTGCCACCACTTCCGAATTGATGACCACAGGCGTGGATGCGCAAACCTGCAAAGTGATTGTATTGGACAGCAACATCAATTCAATGACCAAGTTCAAACAGATCATTGGACGTGGCACACGAATCAATGAAGAATACGGCAAACTATATTTCACCATTTTGGATTTCAGAAATGCAACAGACCTTTTTGCAGACCCACAATTTGACGGTGAACCAATCAGAATTAAACCAGTTACTGAAGCAATAGACTTAGGAGCCATTATTGACGAAGAGGAAGAAAACCCAGAACCTATTATTGACATAGAAACAGGTGCAGAGATTGAGATTTCAAAGCCTGCCCTACGGTATCCTGAGGGAGATTTTCCGACATCTGCTGCAAACGAGCCAAGAGAAAAGGTTTATGTAAATGGTGTTGATGTTTCGGTTTTGATTAGTCGTGAATTGCACTTTGACCAGCAAGGGAAAGTCATTACAACAAGTCTGAAAGACCACACCAAAGAAATTATCAAGGAGCAGTTTGCATCCTTAGATGATTTTCTGAACAAGTGGAAAGGTTCTGACCGCAAAGAAGCCATTATTGCCGAATTGATAGAACAGGGCGTAATGGTGGAAGCATTGTATGAAGCTGTTGACAAGCAAGTGGACTTGTTTGATTTAATATGCCACGTGGCTTATGACCAACCACCAATGACCAGAAAAGAAAGAGCAAACCATGTGAAGAAACGCAACTACTTTACCAGGTATGGCGACCAAGCCCGAAAAGTATTGGAAGCATTGCTCGACAAATATGCAGACCAAGGCATTGAAAACATTGAGAACATTCAAATCCTGACCGTTCCGCCCATCAATGAATTTGGTTCAGTAACAGAAATTATCAAAGCATTTGGCAGTCGTGAAGAATATGAAAAAGCCATTAAAGAATTAGAGAATGAATTGTATGCAGTTGCGTAATGAATGTCATTAGAGTAAATAGGAATGAGGTTTTAGCCCATTCCATTTATAATCATTACAACAAATTGGCTTTAGCCAAAATAATCTATTCAATATGCCATTTGTAAAAGTATATGTCCATTTTGTTTGGAGCACTAAAAACAGGTATCCATTTTTGGATATAAAAGAGTTGCGCTTAAAGGTTTGGAATCATATCAGGGAAAATGCCAGGGGGAAAGGCATCTTCATTGACTTTGTAAGTGGCTATTCTGACCATTGTCATTGCCTTGTTTCACTGGGCACAGACCAAACCATTCAAAAAGTGATGCAATTGATTAAAGGAGAATCTTCTTTTTGGATAAATAAAAATGAACTGACCAAAGAAAAATTTGAATGGCAAGATGAATATTTTGCAGTTTCTGTTTCTGAGTCCATGTTGGATAGAGTGAGGGAATACATTAAAAATCAGGAACAGCATCACAGCAAGAAAACATTTCAGGAAGAACATGATGAATTTATAATCAAATATGGATTTGAGAGGCATAATGGATAATATTTGGCTAAAGCCAATAATGGAATTTATGTATCCTCCAGCTAAAGCAGGAGGCAATTCAAAAGCAGGAGGCAATTCAATGAATAGGAATGTGGCTTTAACCCATTCCATAAATCAATGAATAGAATGTGGCTTTAGCCCATTCTATGAGAAAATCAATGAATAGGAATGTGGCTTTAGCCCATTCCATAAAAGACAAACAAAACATATTTGGCTTCAGCCAAATAAATAGATAGAATATGACCAACATAGCAGGCACCATAAAATCCATCAGAGACATCTTTCGCAAAGACCCGGGCTTGAGCGGTGATGCACAACGCATTGAGCAATTGGGGTGGATGATTTTTCTGAAACTCTTTGACGATAAAGACAAGGAAAAAGAAATCCTGAACCCCAAATACAAATCACCTATTCCAAGCACTTTTCAATGGCGCAACTGGGCTGAAAACGATGAGGGAATGACGGGCGAAGAGCTCATCAACTTCATCAACAACCACTTGTTCCCCGAAATGAAAAACCTGAAAGTAGCGGCAGACAACAAGTTGGGCATCATCATCCGACAGATTTTTGACGGAACCAACAACTATATGAAAAGCGGAACTACGTTCCGACAAGCCATTAATAAACTCAACGAAATTGATTTTAACAGCAGTAAAGAGCATCACGTTTTTAATGTGATTTATGAGGAGATTTTGCAGGGATTGGCTGCCAAAAAAGACACAGGCGAGTTTTACACGCCAAGAGCCGTAACGCAATTTATTGTGGATATGGTAAATCCAAAATTAGGTGAAAAAATTAGCGACCCTGCTTGCGGAACTGCAGGCTTTTTGGTGTGTGCTATTGAACACCTGAAAAAGCAGGTAAAGAATATTGACGACCGCAAAACCTTACAAGAAACCGTAACAGGCAGCGAACTGAAACCACTGCCTTTTATGCTGAGTGTGGTAAACCTGATTACCCACGACATTGAAGTGCCTCAAATTGAAAACGGTGATTCGCTGAGCCGTGAATACAACTCCATCAAACAAAAAGACCGTGTGGACATCATTGTTGCCAATCCGCCGTTTGGTGGTGTGGTGGGCGATGGTATGGAAACCAATTTCCCCCTGAATTTCCGCACCAAGGAAAGTGCTGATTTGTTTTTGATACTGTTTATCCAATTGCTGAAAGATGGCGGACGGGCAGGAATAGTGTTGCCCGATGGCAGTTTAACAGGCGATGGCGTAAAACAACGGGTAAGACAAAAACTATTGGAAGATTGTAATGTGCATACCATTGTCCGATTGCCCCAATCCGTATTTGCACCTTACGCTACTGTAAACACCAACCTGATTTTTTTTGAAAAAGGAAAACCTACAAAAGACATATGGTATTACGAACACACTTTGCCTGATGGACAAAAAGCATACAGCAAAACCAAACCTATACGCATTGAAGAATTTGAACCTATCAAACAATGGTGGAACAACAGAGCAGAAAGTGAAGCGGCTTGGAAAGTGCCCATACAAACCATTATAGACCGCAATTATGATTTGGACTTTAAGAACCCAAATAAAGTTTTTGAAGAGGTTGTTTATGATAGAAAGGCAATAATTCTAAACTTGGAGAAGTCATTCAAGAAGTCATTGGAAGTATTAAATGAACTATCAACGACTGAAAAATGAGCAGAGGAAGAAAATCAACTCTTATAAATTTAGGGGACAATTGGCAATCCATTTTTAATAAAAGCTATGGGGCTTACTTTGAAGTACTTTTAAAAGAACTTGGCAAGATAAGTAACACAGGAAATGAAAGTGCTGAAGATTTACGCAATAGATTAAGGGCTGAAAGTGGATTTGATAACAAACAATTCCAACCGATCAAACCTGATGAGATACCATTTAAAATTCCTTTTAACTGGAAGTGGTGCAGATTAAACGAAATTGGAGCATCAACAATAGGAATAATATTTAAACCTTCACAAGTTGGAAAAACAGGCATCCCTGTCTTAAGGGCTAATAATGTTCAAAATAATAAAATCGTTTATGAAGATTTAATATTTGTAGACACAACTGTTAGAGATAAACAGATAGCAAAAGTTGGAGATATTTTAATATGCGTTAGAAGCGGAAGCAATAGTTTAATTGGCAAATCTGCTATTATTGAGAAAGACGGAATGTCATTTGGTGCATTTATGTCCTTATTCAGAAGCAGCATTAATAAATATGTTCATTCTTTTATGACATCAGATTTATTTAAATCCCAAATAGATGATAAAAAAAGCACAGGTATCAACCAGTTAACGCAGAGCACCCTTAATAATATTCTAATTCCATTACCCCCAATTTCGGAACAGGATAATATTTCAACTTTCTTTAAAGCTTTTGAAAGCGAAAGTTTTGTTCCGGAAGGACAATACTTTGATATTGAAATCGAGAAAAAAATATTTGATTTGCACAAGTCGCAATTAAAAGCTGCTATTATAAAATCTGAAATCTCCTACCAACTCACGCAACTCGAAAACCTAAACCAAGCCATTTTACAAGAAGCGGTGCAGGGCAAATTATTGTCTGAACCGGAATTAGCAGGATTAAGGGATGAACCAGATTACGAAACAGGGCAACAATTATTAGAGCGTATAAAAGCAGCAAAAAATCTTGCTAATCCTAAAATCAAAAAAATCCCAATTCCGACAATTAAGAAGGAAGAAATACCATTTGAAATTCCTTCAACTTGGGTGTGGTGTAGGTTGGGGGAAATATGCGACAACATTACAAAGGGTTCATCACCGAATTGGCAAGGAGTTCAATACGTTTCTGAAAATGAGGGAATACTATTTATTACTAGTAAGAATGTTGATAGCTTCAAAATTGATTTAACAAAAGCAACCTATGTTGAAGAAAAATTCAATGAAATTGAGCCACGTTCAATTCTAAAAAAGGGGGACATTCTCACAAATATCGTTGGTGCTTCGATAGGTAGAACAGCACTATTTAATTTAGACGTAGTTGCAAATATTAATCAGGCGGTTTGCATTCTTAGAATTGAACACAGTTTAATAAACAAAGATTACTTGCTGTATTTAATGAACTCAAATCTTGCCTTAAAATTAATGACTGACAGTTCTTTTGCACCGGGAAGAGCAAATTTAAGTATGGGAAACATTGCCAATTTTCCAATTCCCCTTCCCCCACTATCCGAGCAAAAACGCATTGTGGCAGAAATAGAAAAGCAATTTGCCAAAACAAAACAATTAAAAGAACACATCATCGCCAACCAACAAGCCACAGAGCAACTGCTCAAAGCTTTGCTGCATCAGGCGTTTGAGGTGAGGGATGGTAATCCTTAAATCCTATAAATCAAGGTTCAGACATTTATACGGTACTTTGCCTTTCTTCAAACAAAGCCATCTATGCCAAACGCAGTTATCACAGGAGCCACTCATGGGATAGGAAAAGCTACAGCAGAAAGATTTTTGCGGGCAGGTTTTTCAGTGGCTGTATGTGCAAGAAGCAAACCCGATCTTGATGCTGTTTCTACCCAATGGAAAGAACAGTTTCCTGATGCGAAGATTGAAACGGTAGTGGCAGATCTCGGTAATGGAGCGGAAGTAAAACACTTTGCAGAACATGTATTGAGTGCATTTGATGATGTTGCGGTTTTGGTAAACAATGCAGGTTTGTTCTTTCCAGGAAAGCTGGCAGCCGAGCCGGAAGGGCAGTTGGAGTACCTGATGCAGGTAAATGTTTATAGCGCTTATCAACTTACCCGCGCTCTGTTGCCGGTTATGAAGAAGAAGCGATCAGGGCATATTTTCAATCTGTGTTCGGTTGCAAGTCTTACTGCTTACGAAAATGGGGGGGCTTACAGCATAACGAAATATGCTTTGCAGGGCTTTTCCGAAAATCTGAGGATGGAATTAATGGAGGATCGTATAAAAGTAACTGCAGTAATGCCCGGGGCTACCTGGAGCCGATCGTGGGCAAAGAGTGGTTTGCCGGAAGAACGGTTTATGAAACCTGAAGATGTGGCAGAGATGATTTTTTCCGCGTACAATCTTTCTCCGCAAGCTAATGTAGAGACCATTGTGATGCGCCCGTTGCAAGGCGATATTTAAAGAATATCTTTTAACTAAGCTTTAACCGAAACGCCTTATCCACAAAGGGTTTCAAAGTTATTTTTGTAACACATCAACTATGGTTCGGTTTGCCAATATGTGTCGCTTAAGTATTCTTTGTCTGCTCACAATTTTAAGTTGTAAAGCGTGGGCACAGACCGCTGTTTTTTCGGCTAATGCCAGCGCATCGAAGATGGGTGAAAAGGATCAGATACAGGTAGATTATAGGATTGAAAATGTAAATAATCTCCGTTCTATCTCTAAGCCAGACTTTAAAGACTTTGTAATTGTTGGTGGTCCATTTAGTAGTCAGAGCAGCAATATTTCTATAGTCGGCAATAAAATGGTGCAGTCGCAGAGTCTCACACACTCTTATGTATTGCAACCAAGAAAAACAGGAACCCTTACTATTCCTCCCGCCGTGGCTAAAGATGCAGCAGGTAATACTTATGAAAGCAATGCGCTTTCGGTGCAGGTGGTAACTGGTTCTCTTGCTGCAAAACAACAACAACGTCAGTACGATCCTTTCGACGATCCGTTCAATGATCCTTTTGCTGCCATTATGCAACAACGCAGACAAGCGATGCAGCAAAGGCAGCAACAACAACAACGTCAACCACAAAGCTCTCCCGCACAGGCAGACGACCTGAGTGATGTGAATCAGAACCTTTTTATAAAGGTGTCGGTAGATAAAACTAAGGCTTATGTAGGCGAGCAAATTACTGCGAACTACAAACTTTACGCTCGCATTCCCATGAATGTGGCGATCTCAAAACTTCCGTCGCTGAATGGTTTTTGGACGCAGGATTTTATTATTCCCAGAGGAGCTATAAAGCCTGAAGAAGAAATTATTGATGGCAAACGGTATCAGGTTTTTTTGCTGAAGAAGTCTGCTTTGTTTCCGCAGCAAATCGGCACACTCGTGCTCGACCCCGCAGAAGCTGATGGACAAGCACGCATTGTTACCCAGGTTCGTCAGCGCAGCCCCTTTGGCGGCATGTTCGACGACGATCCGTTTTTTCAGCAGTTTGGCAGCCTGATGATGAGCGATCCGTTTTTCAATGATGATGTGTTTGGTGGATCGGCTTATAAAGATGTTCCTGTAAAGTTGAAGAGTGCGCCTGTAAAAATTCAGGTGATGCCCTTGCCGGAGAATGGGAAACCGGAAAACTATGGAAATGCTGTGGGAGATTTCACAGTAACTGCCGGCGTTGATAAAACAGCACTTACTACCGATGATGCACTTACCTACACCATTCGCATAAACGGTGCAGGCAATCTTAAACTTATTGAAGCACCGAGGTTGCAGCTTCCGAATGGACTGACCACCTACGACCCGCAAATAGTGGATACCATTACCGGACGGACTACAACCATCAGTGGCTCGAAGATCATCACCTACACCATTTCCCCGAACATACCCGGCGATTATGAAATTCCTCCAGTACCGTTTTCTTTTTATAATCCTAAAACCAACAGCTATGTTTCTTTGCAAACTACGCCGGTAAAAGTGCAGGTGTCAAAAGGGAAACTTTATAACCCTACTGTTGCTAAGTCACGATCGCTTACAGATATCCATCCTATAGTTTCAACGCCTTTAAAAAATCTGAAAATTCAAAGCAAGCCCTTGTTTTTTACCGCTGCGTATTGGTCTATGTATGCTTTGCCGATGCTGGCTTTTGTAGGGCTTCTTGCATGGAAGCGCCGCGACGATGAACTGTCGAAAGACATGGTGAAGTTGCGCAACAAGAGAGCTAATAAAATTGCATTGAAGCGTTTGAAAACTGCGCAACTATTATTACAGCAAAACAAAAAAGCGGGTTTCTACGAAGAGGTTTCGAAGGCAATATGGATGTATCTGAGTGATAAACTCAATATTCCGTTATCCGCTTTATCGCGCGAAAAAGCCCATGAAGCGCTGCACGAAAGGAAAGTTCCCACAGTGTTGATTGCACAGATTGACAGCGTCATTACCGCCTGTGAAACCGCATTGTATGCACCCTCTTCCGGCACTACGCAAATGCAGCAGACTTACAATGAGGCTGTGAATATTATTAGCAAACTGGAGGAAACGATCTAAAAGCTATGCGTCAAAAACTATTGCTGTTTTTATCCTTTCTGTTTTTTTATTTCCAGTTGTCAGCAAATGTTCCTTACAATGCCTGGTGGCAAAAAGGAAATATTTTTTATCAGGAAAAGAACTTTGACAGTGCAGCGTTTTACTATGAAAAACTCACCGCATTAGAAACCGGGAATGCAGAAGTTTTTTATAATCTTGGCAATACTTATTACAAGCTCAATAAAATTGGGTTGGCTGTTTTAAACTATGAAAAGGCACTAAAATTAAACCCGGATTACAAGCAGGCACAAGACAATCTTGAGTTGACCCAAAGCCGTATAAGTAACAGAATACAACAATCGAAAGACATATTTTTCGTGACTTGGTGGAAGGGTATTACCAAGACAAGTTTTGCAGCTACATGGTCGGTAATTAGCCTTGTTCTATTTCTGCTTATTCTTTCTTTTTTTGTTGCGCGAAAATGGAACAAAACGCCCTCATGGTTGCCTACTCAGATGGTGGTAATTGCAATTGTGCTTTGTCTTTGCACACTGTTGTTCGCTTATGTTTCTTCGCAAAGAACTCTTGCAGATAATCGGGCGGTAGTAATGCAACAAGACACACCACTTCGAGATAATCTTAAGTCAGCCAACACAAAAACCTTAATTCCGGAGGGCACAGTTTTGAAAGTTGAAAGCGAAGCATCAGGATGGGTAAATGTGAAATTACCTGATGGGCGAGCGGGCTGGATCAGGAAAGAAGCACTTGAAAGAATCTAACCAACTATAACTTTAATCCTCATCTTTTTTTCGTTGGTTTGTAATCATGCGTTCCTATTGGGTTAAAACACCAAAATGGCTGCCGCAGCTTTTCCCAAAGGAGCTGATCTGGAAAATGCCTTCCGAAAATGAACCGTGTGTTTACCTGACTTTTGATGATGGGCCGCACCCGAAAGCCACTGTTTTTGTATTAGATCTTTTGAAAGAATACGATGTGAAAGCCACTTTTTTTTGCATTGGTAAAAACGTAGTACGGCATCTTGAAATCTACGAGCGCATTCTGGCAGAAGGGCACACGGTTGGCAATCACACACAAGATCATTTGAACGGTTGGACGAACGACAATCATGCCTATCTTTCTAACGTGCTGAAAGCGAGTAAGCATATTCAAAGCAGAAATTTCCGTCCACCTTATGGCCGGATAAAAATCTCGCAAACAAAGCGATTATCTAAAGGATTGCATCCCTGGAAGATATTTATGTGGGATGTTTTAAGCGGCGACTTCGATACACTCCTTTCGCCTGAGCAATGTTCCCAAAACGTAATACAGCATGTAGCGCCAGGTTCTATTGTAGTTTTTCATGACAGCGAAAAAGCCTTTCCCCGCATGAGTTATGCGTTGGTAAATCTTTTGAAATTGTGTGCAGAGAAAAACTGGAAAATAAAAGCATTACCCCATTACGAATGAGATTTATAGATACCCATGCGCATCTTTACGATGAGCAATTCAGCAACGATATTGACTTGACGATACAACGCGCAATAGATAATGGCGTGGACAAAATGTATATGCCCAACTGCGACAGCACTACCATTGAGGGTATGCTGGCAATAGAGGAAAGATGGAAAGACCATTGTTTTTCGATGATAGGATTGCATCCTGTTTATGTGAAAGAAGATTACCAGCAAGAACTGAACATAATACAGGAATGGCTTGTAAAAAAAAGGTTTTGCGCCGTTGGTGAAATCGGTATTGATAAGTATTGGGATGTAAGTTTTTTAGAACAGCAAAAAGAAGCGTTTGCACTACAGATTGACTGGGCTTTACAAAATGATCTTCCCATAGTTATTCATAGCAGAGAAGCTACCCGGGATTGTATAGACATAGTACGAAGCAAACAAATTGGTTCTCTGCGTGGCATATTTCATTGTTTTAGTGGTACACTTGAGGAGGCGCAGGAAATTATTAACCTGGGACTTCTTTTGGGAATAGGAGGTGTTGCGACATTTAAGAAAAGTTCTTTGCCAGAAGTGATTCAGTCTGTGGATTTGACACATATCGTGTTAGAAACGGATGCGCCCTACCTTGCACCCATGCCTTACCGTGGTAAAAGAAATGAAAGCAGTTATATTCCTCTCATCGCTGCGCAAGTAGCTGCAATAAAAAATTTGAGTGTTGAAGAAGTTGCAACAATAACCACAGCAAATGCGGAAATAATTTTCGGCAACTGAATCATTTGGTTATTTTTGCCGCCCTTACGGAGACGTGTCCGAGTGGTTGAAGGAGCACGCCTGGAAAGTGTGTATACGGG
>CALMWT010000123.1 GCA_937870855.1 uncultured Taibaiella sp. | reverse complement strand
GTTTGCAGGCGCTGTTGCATCCGGTCGTAAAGCGGCTTGTGGATGCTGTGGTCTACCCCTCTGGCGCAAGCATGCAGTCAAGCTGTTGCAGCGCTGCGTGCTTGTGCCTGTTTATCTACATAGGCACAAGCACCCTCGCCGACGGGCTAGGCGGCATGCTTGCGCCAGTATGAGAATTTAGAACAAACTTTGGCGGACAACAAATTAGGCTGCTTGCATTTTGGGACAAAGACAAAGAAACTGAAACATTAGTTTTCGCCACTCACGGCTTTCCGTCTCTGCCGAGTCTTCTTTTTCAGAGACCCGCCGGCGTTCTTTGATGGCGGCGGGTCTCGTATCGAAGACCACCTACATCGGAATACCACTTTTGCTTCATAATAGCTACCACAGCTACCCCAACCTTTGGAAATTTTTTGCTGTTAACGTTGTGCGTCACCTTTCGACCGTTTACAGGTTTACAAAAATCCTTAAATTTGAACTCATGCAAGTACAGGTAGATATAGGCTTTGACCAGTTGCTCAAAATCGTAAGGACTTTGCCCTCAGGACAGCTAAAACAATTAAAGGCAGAGATCGAAAAGGAAGTAAAAAGCGACAAATCAGTTGACTTGGAAGCATTGCTATTGAACGGACCGACTGCAACAAAAAAGCAACTGGACACAATCGCAAAGAACAGAAAAGCTATCAATCAATGGCGGACAAAATAATCATAGTTGACACTTCCATTCTAATTGACTATTACCGCAAAACTGAAAAAGAAAACTCTGTTTGGATAAAATTGGTGCGCCAAGGATATTCTTTTCCATTTCAGCAGTAACTAAATATGAGATTTATGCTGGTGCGACACCGAACCAACTGGCATTTTGGGACAACGTTTTACAAGCAATCACTGTTCTGCCGCTTGACGAAGTTTCAGTGGACACAGCCCTAACGATAAACATCGCTTTGAAAAAGAAGCGGAAGCAAATAGATTTGGCAGATCTTTTCATTGCAGCGACTGCAATTACACATAATCTTCCTTTTGCGACGCTTAACAGAAAACACTTTGAGAGAATAGATACGTTAGCACTAATTGACTAAGGCGAACGCACACATGGTGTTTTATGAAATAGCGGCTTGACTGCAACGGCTCAACAATATATCTTTATTAACCTTTGAACAAGGTGAAACTGAAAGAACTGAAGAGGCGAAGATTGTAACTATTGCATACCTCTCCGAGAAATAAGCACGAACTGAGAACAGAGCTTCATATCGGCTACCACCAGCTATACCCAACCTTTGGAATTTTTTTGCTGTTGCGCTAACATTCTTCAGATAGGTTGCGTCTTGAATAAAGAACAAAGAATTTTAGCCTTTGGTAAACTTCTATTAATTGTCCGAAAAGGATAACATAGTACATCAACAAGCTTTGACGAGCAATCAATCTTCAGGCAAAGAACCCCCCTACGACCTGATAAGGCAGTGTATTGCACAAAACCGTCTGGCACAAAAAAAACTGTATGATGAATATGCGCCTTTGCTCTACAGTATTATTAAACGATATACTTACAACAACGGACAAGCAGATGAAATTTTGAACGATTCATTTTTTAAGATTCTGACAAACCTGCAGAGTTACTCCATGAAAGGTTCATTTGAGGGTTGGATGCGCCGCATAGTGATCAATACAATCACCGACCATTTCCGTAAATACATAAAGAAGGAACCTGCTTATAAGGTGGAAATCGAGACTACCGATATGCATGTGGAAGGTGAAATAATGGGGCGAATGGGCTATAAGGATTTGCTTGGGCTAATACATCAGTTGCCCGAAACCCAACGAACCGTTTTCAATCTTTTTGTGTTTGAACAACTATCTCATAAAGAAATTGGGGATCACCTGGGAATAAATGAAAACAACAGCCGCTGGCATTTGAATGATGCGCGGCGACGACTAAAGGAAAAAATAAACTTGATGTAGCAAGCGAATGGAAGACCGCAGAAAACATATTGATGATCTTTTCCGTGAGGGATTAGGCGACTTTAGGGAAACACCGCCCGCAAGCGTCTGGACCGCACTGGAGCAAAGATTGCCGGCGCAGGAGGAACCAAACAGAAAATGGTTATGGTACCTGATGCTACTGCTATTGTTGGGAACTGCTGCCTACTTCGTTTATAAAGCAACAACTGAAAACGCTACAGAGAACAGAAAAACAAACCAGAATACGAATTCTATACCGAATGCAAAACCAAATACGATTCCTCAACCAGAGGCAGGCAACACAGTCGCTTCGAAAGAAAAGAGTAGTGAGAAAAACGTAGAGAAAAGAAACAATGATGTAAAAAATAGTGCGGGAACATACAATGCGAAACAGCCTTCATCGCCCCAAGACGAACGCAGACAAAACATTGCAAACAGAAACGCTGTATCGCCGGTTCAGTCTGCAAACAATCGGTCTTTAACCGCTAAACAGCAAAAGGCAAATAACCCAGGAAAGCATCAGGTAAAAACACAGTCGGGCAAAAAAGAAAACGCTGGTTCGGTTGCGCAACATTTAAGTGACAAGTTTGAAAAAAGTCAAACCAAAAACAAAAATCTTCCAGCCTCAGTCAACAAAAACAACGATGGAGATGCCGCGAGTGTATTAACCCATTCGGACAAAAAAGTTTTTGATAAGCGCTCTGGAAATAAAAATGCTTTGTCCTCTGCCAATGGAGTACCTGCTACCACTTCAAAAAACAATACAACTCAAGACAATAGTTTTTTACTGCAACCTATTCCTGAAGAGGATGAAGAAGACAATGAAAACTCCCTTGATGAAAAAGAAACTACAACTACTAAAAAACGGGCAACGACCAGTGAGGAAGAAAAGGAAAAACCACTTCTTTATATTCCACCAGAGGCTTTTCCAAATACTGAAAAATCTGTAGCGGCAAATACTACCATAGGAAAATCTTACCCTGAAACGCAAAAAAATTTTAGCAACAACCATTCACAAGGTGCAGCCGAAAAATTTAAAGGGAAGAATATTGAAGTGTCTGCTGCAACCGGAAATAAAAAGGAAATAGAAGTGGTGGGTGAAACCTTCCGAAACAAAAAAAACACGCCCGTTAAAAACGAAAAAATCACGAAATCTAACCTTATCGTAGCATCGGAAATAGCCAACGATCCGCAGGAAAAAATAGCTGTCATGGGCGTATCTACGGATAATGTTTCCACCGAAAATTCACTTAAAACTTCCAATAAATTTTCACTTGCAGCCGCCGGCAATGGCACATTCAAAGAGGAAAAAAATAATGCGCAATCATCTTTGTCTGGCGGTGGTGGAGGTGGTGGAGGCGGTGCTGCAAGCCCTCAAAAAAACGGAAGTAAATTCAGATTCGATCTTGGTATAAAAGCAGGATACGAAAGAGGCTTTGCAGATTTTACTACCAACACTTTCATCATTTCGCCCTACCTGCAATGGAATATTTCTACAGGATTTGCTTTTGTATTGCAGCCGGGTTTTCGCTACAACCAACTTAACAGAAACGACATATTTGGTGGCTCCCAGTCTTATCATAAGATCACGAATGCCCAGGTTACCGAAAGCCATATCTATGGAACAGACAGCATAAACGGAGTGATGACACCTACCGTTCAACGTAATTATTCCTTCACAAACACCTACGATTCCGTGCGAGTAGGAGCCATGCTGCAAACAAGAACTTTTTGGGAAATTGAATTACCAATTATGCTGCGCTACAAGATTGCATCAAATTTTGCAGTGTTTGGCGGACTAAGCATGATATTCGGCAACCTGGTTGAAATGGAAGAAAAGCGTGAAACATATTCAGGTCTGACGAGAAGCAGCAATTTGTCATTTGATAAAGTGGACACGGCCGCGCCTGCACCGGTATTGCCGGCACCAGATCAGTTTTTCAATTATAACACTCAAAACATTGGAGCTGCATCTAACAACAACCTAAATCCAGCAACAAATCCAGTGCGGTTAGGACTTATGTTCGGCTTCAGTTATGAACTCCAAAAACGGATAACCTTAGATGTGCTCTATAAACAAACAATCTCCGACATGAAGTATGTGCCCAACGAGCAGGTGAGAAAAATTTACACACAACCATACTTGCGAGTAATGCTGGGCTTCAAACTATTTGAGGGAGGTAAGCAAGATAATATTGTAAAAAATCCGGCTGATTTGTAATTACGTTTCCAGCATAAATCCTGTTTCTTTCTTCACTGCTTCAATCACATTGTAAATGATAGGGCAACTTCCATAGTACATAAGCGTAGCCGCCAATCTCTCTTTAAAACCATCTTTGTGCAAATGCGGAAACGCGCTGCATTCTGCAAAGCGATGAGCGTAAATAGTGCATCGGTTGTTTGCAAGAAAGTGACAAGGAATTGTGTTGATGATGTAATTGCCTGCCAGGCTTTCTTCAATGTACTGCGCTTTTACATCTGCCACATTGCGCTGCAAATGGTTTGCAAGTGTAGTCACCTCATCGGGCGTAATATTAATCATTAACGTCTTGCAGCAGTTACCACATTGTGTGCAGTCTATTGCGTTGCTAACCTCGTTATTAAGGTGATGAACAAGTGTATCTAATTGCCTACTGTCTTTCCTTTGTATGAATTGAAGGAAGTGATCGTTTTCCTCTTCCTTTAACAAGGCATCAGATGCAATCGTAGCAAGTTCGGTTATAAGTTGGTTCACAATTAGGTACGTTCTGAAAAATACATACTCAACTTTTCAGTTGGGCGGTTGCAATTTACATTCTTCCGGCTGCCGAAATTACAGTAATATCTGATTGCCCTCTGGTGTCTAAAAATGAAAGCCAATGAAATTTTAAGTGGAAAAGTCACTTGCTAAACATAATAAATTAGGCTTTATTTTGTCAATATATATTGGGTAGCTAGAAACCTTATTCTTAATTTAGGGAACTTATCAAAGAATATGAAAGTAGAAGAACAACAATTGTTGTGGAACGTTTGTGAAAAGAAAAAAAAGCGTAAGTCTCCTATAGGACAGCAAACAAGTAAATTGGTTTTTTCCTCTACAGTTGGAGATAATTGTGACCAATTCGATGATATTCTCTCTTTGCATGTTTTAGAAAACAGCAAAATAGCAGATGTTACATTCGGTAAAGGTGCTTTTTGGAAAAATGTTGATAAAAGCAAATATCAAATTTACCCAACAGATCTAAAAACTGGCACTGATTGTAGATCACTTCCTTACGGGAATGGTGAAATTGATTGTATTGTACTAGACCCTCCTTATATGGAAGGGTTATACAGATCAGACAATAGTTTTGCAGGTAATGGAAGTCATCATAGCTTTAAGGAACATTATTCCAATGGCGAACGTCCGAAAGAGATTTCATCAAAATGGCATGATGCCGTACTCGAAATGTATATTCAGGCGGCAATTGAGGCTAAAAGAGTATTGAAAAAAGGTGGCATTCTGATTGTAAAATGTCAGGATGAAGTCAGTGCCGGCATACAACGTCTCACCCATGTTGAGATAATAATGAATTATGCACTTCTGGGCTTTTATGCGAAGGATCTATTTGTACTCACGAGAACAAATAGACCTTCTGTGTCTCGAATGGTCAAGCAACTACATGCTCGAAAAAACCATTCTTATTTTTTGATTTTCGAAAAAGGTGCTACCAAATCGAAATTAAATTCGATTGCTATCCTGCACCATCTATTAGCTGATCAAGCAGCAAATAAGGATCATCAACAAAAGGAGGCTGGAGAGGATACTGAATTTTAATTAAAGATGCGATAAGCTGTTGTTGTTGAAAAGCACTGTATTTAGGATATTTCGTTTTCGGCAAATCTTTATTGAGGGCAAACGCAAATTTCCATTCCTCTTCCATAGCAAACAGATTAACCGCAACAATATCAAATTCACCTGCAAGTAAGCATGTGGTACGTACTTCAGACCCATCGCTGAATTGAACTGTTCGACAATCACTTGCATCACATTGGAAACTCGCCGTAAATCCTTCATTAGTTTTCTTTACGGTTTTAGTTTGTAGAGACTTACTTTCAACTAAAAAGCTTTTGCCTTTATATATAAAGCGTACATCGCCTTTACTTTTTCTATCATGATCATCGTCTTTAATAAGAGCACTTATTTTTGCGTTTTCGAAATGCAACTTTTTCAACTTGTATTCCGCAACGTATCCTAACATCAAACCTCTCATACTTGGATTAGAATCTACAATTCCCGTTAGCTCTTCTTGTGTGAGCTGCCATCTGTAAAGAATATTTTCTTTCTTTAGCTTATTGTGTATTTCGATCTCTTTAGGACTCATGTGCTCTTCAATTCAAACTTCTAAAATCTACCGGAACTAATTTACTCACACCAGCTTCCTGCATCGTTACACCATAAATCACATCTACAGCGGCCATTGTCTGTTTGTTGTGGGTAACAATTATAAACTGGGAGTTGTCAGAAAACTTACGGATCATGTTGGTGAACTTGCCCACGTTTGCATCGTCAAGTGGCGCGTCCACTTCATCTAGAATACAAAATGGCGCAGGCTTTATGAGATAGATGGCAAACAGAAAAGCAGTGGATGTCAATGTTTTTTCTCCACCGGAAAGTTGAGTCAACGTACTTGGACGTTTCCCTTTCGGCTGTGCATAAATTTCTATTCCACTGTCCGCCACATTTTCCGGGTCAGTCAATCGAAGATCGCAAGAATCTTCTTCTGTAAACAAGGCTTTGAACACCTGCACAAAATTTTGCCGCACCGCATCGAATGTTTCTTTAAACTTTAAATTGGCTGTGTTTTCTACTTCATCAATTGTGGCCAACAAACTTTCTTTTGCATTGACAAGATCTGTTTTTTGCTCGATGATAAAATCGTAACGGGCTTTCATTTCGGTATAGGCTTCGATAGCCGTGGGATTTACTTCGCCCATATTTTCCAAACGCTTTTTCATGCGTTCCGACTCTGCTGTTAACTCTTCCAAAGCCAAATCATTTTTACGCGGTTCATCCAAAATGTCATCAAGATTCACACGAAATTCTACGTTCAATCTTTCCTTCAAACCCGAAAGACGCAGTTTCATTTCATTGAGCTGATCTTTGATGCCATTCAGTAATACATCTGCTTGTTCTTTTTCTCTTCGCTTCTGATTAAGTTGTCCTTCCTGTGCAGAAATATTGTTGCGCATTTCATAATACTGGCGGTCTTTTTCGTTCAAATCTTTTTCATCCTTTTCTTTCTTCGCCATCAATTCGTACAACTCATTGTCACCGCCATGCAGCTTGCCTTCTGTTTCTGAAAGATGAACGGTGGTTTGCTGAAGCTGCTCGCGGTTGTTAGCAATTTGTCGTTGAAGATCGTTAAGCTGATTGCTCCTAAAACTCAATTCCTGCTTCAAACCTTCGAGCTTGCTTTGCTGCCGAGTGTACTGAATATTTTGTTGATTGTACTGTTGGCTGGCGAAGTTAAAATCCTGCTCCACAGCCTGAAAATCGGCTTCTGCGTTTCGTATGTTTTGGAGGATTCCTTGCAGCATTTCAGTAATAGACTCAAGCTCGCTTCTTGTATCTCCAATGTCTTCGTGCGTATGATCCAGTTGCTCCTGCAAATCCTGCAAACGTTTTTCGGCAGTTTGATTTAGCTGCTCAAAATTTTCGATGCGGTGAGCAATATTCACCACGCTGTTTTGCAATTTATTTATCTCTATTTTGGTTTGCTCAATCGCCTTATCATTTAGTTCCTGATTAAAACCGGTTATCCGTACTTGTGTTTCAAGAATCACTTGCTTTAGTTCTTCTGTTTTTTTCGTTCTTACGCTTATCTCTTCTGCAAGCCGTTCAAGATTTTTTGCCCGACCAATTTTATTTCCTTCAAAAGCGCCGATAGAACCACCCCCTATTGTGTATCGCCCACGCACCATTTTTCCCGACTGCTGCACAATTACATTTCCTTCGCGCAAAGGATAATCCATCACATCCGATTCCTGCACTGCCACATACACATGACCCAGCAAATGCTGTGCAAGTGGTTTGTATTGTTCGTCAACCGCTACTACATCCAGTGCGTGTACAAGTCCTTCTACCTGCCGTTTTTCATAAAAATCAGGACCTTTAAACTGATCGAGAATAAAGAAATTGGCCTTCCCTTTTTTGCTGCCATCCAAAAGGCGAATTGCCTGCGCTGCTTCTTCAAGATTGGCTACCAGATAATAATTCAGGTAATTGTCCAGCAAGTTTTCCAATGCTGTCCTGTATTCGTTTTGCACTACAAACACATCGGAGAGTAACGGCGCGTTGCTATTCCATTCTTTATTCTTCTTTAAAAACTTTATGCTGTCGGGGTATCCTTCCAGGCTGTCCACCAACGACCGAAGTAAATCGTGCTCATTCTTTCGCGCATCCAGTTTTCTGTTTTCATCCACAAGCTCTGAGCGCAGCGTTTCGAGTTGTTCCTGATTTTGAAGAATCTTACTTTTTACAGCTTCATGTTTATCAGTCAACTCTTGTAGTGCTGCGTGTTTGTCTTCAAGTGTGTGCTGCGTATCGTTTTTCTCAGCTATCAGTTGTCCTATTTGCGCATGGCGCTGCGAGCGTTCCTCCATTACTTGCTGCTTGCTGCGTTGCAGGTTCATTACAGAGGTATCGGCAATGGCTACTTTCTTTTCTGCATCAAATTGTACGCGTTGTTTTTGCTGATAATCATTCCGCAAATGTTCGAGCGTTCTTTTTTTCTCGTCGAAGGCTTCGCGTTTTTCATCTACAGATGTGCGCAACTCTTCCAACTGATCGCGCAACTCTTCCAGTATTTCGGTTTCTTCTTTTATCTGATTGTCGGAAAAAGAAATAGACTCTTCCAATTGTTTTAACTGAGCATCGGCACCCGATAGAAACTCCGTAAGGCTTCTTTCTCTTTCCTTCAAATGATCGAGGCGCTGGGCTGCCAGTTTTTTATCGCTTTCTAACTGACGGATGCGATTTACCAACTCGTTGAACTGCTTTTGCAATCCGCTTAGCTCTTGTTCTCTTTGTATAAGTTTTACTTTTTGCTGCTCTACACTTGCTTCTTCTGTGGCTACAATTGCTTCCAGTTGTGTTTTCCGGTCGGTTTCGCGCTCGTGCTGCTCATTCAGTTCTTTATACTGATCGTTAAATTGTTCCAGCGATGCTTTTGCAAGTTCTACGCTTACTTCTTTGTATTCGCTTTTTATCTGAAAATATCGTTCTGCTTTTTTTGCCTGGTTTTCGAGCGTGCGAACGTTATTTCCTATTTCAAACAGCAGGTCTTCTATCCGCGCTATATCCTGCTCGGTAGCTTCCAGCTTTTGCTTTGCTTCTTTTTTTCTTGTTTTATAAATAGAAATGCCTGCCGCCTGCTCCAGCATTCTTCTGCGGCTGCCTTCCTTGTCTTTGATAATATCGTCCACCATGCCCAGCTCTATGATGGCATACGAATCGTTGCTAACGCCCGTGTCGAGAAACAGGTTGTGAATGTCTTTAAGCCGGCACGTCACATCGTTGAGGCGATATTCACTTTCACCGTTTTTATAAAACTTTCTGGTAATGGTAACGGTGGTAAACTCGGTAGGCAAAAGGTTGCGGGTGTTTTCAAACGTAAGGCTTACTTCTGCCATGCCACTACCGGCGCGTGTGCGCGAGCCATTGAAGATGAGATCTTCCAGATTGTCGGAACGCAATGCCTTAATCTTATGCTCACCAATTACCCAGCGAATGGCATCTACAATGTTTGATTTGCCGCATCCGTTCGGCCCCACAATACCGGTTATGGGGTGGTCGAGTATTACATGGGTTTTGTCGGCAAACGACTTGAACCCCTTTATTTCCAACGACTTTAAACGCAAGGGACAAAGATTTTGGGGAAAACAAAAATAGGCTTTTCAATCGTTTGTGAATAGCGATTTATATAGTCCGATATTCATTGACAACTAGGGATTTTCAAGATCATTTGTCTATCTGGCTAAGAATGTTACAGCAAAAAAAAAAGCCCCAATACATTGGAGCTAAAAACATAAAAAAACGTAAGTATTAGTGTTTCACAAACTGCTTTGCCATCACCTCATTTCCGTTTTGGTCTATGCCTTTTACAAAGTAGGTGGCGGGCGAAAGGGAGCCAATGTTCATTTGAATAAGATTAGTGCCCTGCTTGCAATAGTGCGACAGAATATGATCTACTTTTCTTCCCCCAACATCGAAAATGGAAAAATCAACAACGGTATTTTGCGCCATTTGAAATTCAAGTCTGATAAACTCGTAAGCGGGGTTGGGATAAACCTTAGATGGCGCTGTGGGCTTGCCGGTGGTAGGAACTGATAAGTAAAAAGGAGAAACAAGTTTGGCAATCCAGTTGCCGTACTCTTTGTCCATTTTGCCATAAATACCTTCAATCCATACTATGCCAGTAGTATTCCAGTCGGGCTGCGACCCCATATAGTCGCCCCAGCGCTGCTGCTTCACGGGGTTTTGCGCAACGGCAATGGAGCTATCGCCTTGCTTCACCTTCACCATGTCTGAGTGGTGCGTGCCATCGTAATAAATAGCGCCCACGCCGGCATTGGTTTGCGCGCCGGTGTAATTGAATGAAATAATGGAGTGATTTTGCCCATTGTAGTTGCCGGCAAAAGAGAGATTGGGATAACCAAAATCGAGCGTATCAATACCAAAAAGAGAAGCTTGTAGGGAAGGGGTTGAGGCGAAGTTTGAGATCTTTCCATGATAGACGGCAGCGCTGCCAGAAGCCGGATGAACGGAAGTGCTCACAAATTGTATTTCGCTACCCTCGCGGTAGGCTCCTAAAATTCGGGCATCGTTGGTAGCCAGTACGAAAGTATCTTTTTGACGACCATCGGGGGGCACACCGTAAGTGATGTTTGAAACCAGTGGCGTAATGGTAAGTGTGTTGTTGAAACTACCAATAGTATCTGGCAGCTTTACGAGAAAAACGGTATCGTTTTGGGGATCAAAATTTCTGTTGGAAAGGAAGTATTGTTCGGGTCCGTAAATGTTTCCACCGCCTTTTACGGGGTATAGGTTGCGGATATTTTTACCATTGTAAGCTATGTTGTCCCAAATCTGATAGTCGAGAGTAGAGGCACCGTTGTAGCCATCTTGTTTGTTGATCTGATAAATAACCGTTTTCTTAAAACCTGCCTGCCAGCTTGTGTTGTCCATAATTTTATTGCCGGTAAGGAAAAACTCATTGGAAGTAATTGCCACCGCAGGATAATCGAACCAGGTGGTATCATTATCAAAATTTCCGAAGAATTTATAAAAGTTCCACGCGCCGGAAGGGTCATTGGTTTTTGAAAAACCTACCACAATCCAGTTGCGATCTGAAGTATTTGCATTCAGCATCACGCAAATAAACTTATCGGCCTGGGGATCGTAAATAACTTTAGGATCGTACCGATAGTCGTGTTGAATACTATTTAATCCTACGATTGCAGAAAATGGTTTTAAAGATTTCCGGTTGGTCATTTGTCCTGTGGTTGCATCGTGAGTAGCTATGTAACTATTAACCACCGATACCGATTTATTTCCTTTTGACACAGCCACATCATTGTCGGGTGGTATGCCCACATTTGTATCTGCTACATACCCCATCGCCACTACGGGAGGTAATGCCGCTGTGGTTTTAAACTTATTGATCGTTCTTTTTCGTGGAAATTGCGTTTCCATTTGCTTTTTTATTGCCTGAAGCTTTTTCTTTTCTGCACTTGCATCTGGCGCATGAACCCCAAAACTATAGACCTGAGCATTGTACTTATCTTCTACTTCAGAGAGCACCACCGACCCTGCAAGCGGAGTTGTATATCGTTTCACAGTAGGTTGCTGCGCGAACGATTCGGTTGTTACCAAAGCAGCGATAGCAATAAAAAATGTAGCAAATTTCATTAAACAATATTTCTTTAAAAATAGAAAAACCGCTGCACATAGGGCACAGCGGTTTGATAAAATATCTGATAGCAGATTAGCCCTGCAATGCTGCGGCACCACTCACAATTTCTGTAAGTTCGGTTGTGATAGCTGCCTGACGTGCACGGTTGTAACTAATCTTTAATGAGCGGAGCAATTCGTTGGCATTTTCACTTGCCTTATCCATCGCGGTCATACGTGCGCCATGCTCGGATGCATTCGCGTCAAGTATTGCTTTATAAACCTGTGTGTTTAAAATCTTGGGCATCAGTTCCAGCAACAAAACCTCTTTCGTAGGTTCGAAAATGAAATCTGATTGCTTTGCATTGTCGTTGTTCTCAATTTTCGGAATGGGCAAATAAGGCTCTGCTACAAATCTTTGAGTAGCTGCATTTTTAAATTGGCTGTACACAAGCTCTACCCTGTCGTATTCCTTGTTTAAAAATGCCTGCTGCATATAAGCGGCCGCTTCCCGCACATTGTCGAAACCGAGATCGGAAAATATAGTCCAGAAATTGTCAACTACTTTAAAACCATAACGCTGAAAATATTCATACCCTTTTTTACCCAAAGGAAGAATAGTAACATTTCCACGGGAGTGCTGTGCTGCATATTTTTCACGAACCAGTTCTCGTGTAAGCTTTATAACGTTGGCATTGTAAGCTCCTGCTAATCCGCGATCACTTGTAATGGGAACCAACAATATCCGTTCTGCCGGACGCTCTTCCGCCAAAGGCAATTGCATATCCGCTGAGGCGCTGCTTACAATATTGCTTAGCATATCCTGCAACTTCTGTGCATAAGGGCGCATTTGGGTAATTGCATCCTGTGCACGACGCAACTTTGCAGCGCTAACCATCTTCATTGCCTTAGTGATCTGCTGTGTAGATGTAACAGATTTGATACGGTTGCGAACTTCTTTGAGCTGTCCCGACATAATAATTAAGAGAGATTAAACAGGCCGCAAAAGTACGGGTTACAAACGAAAAGGTAAAATTCCAATGTTGCATGTCCGTTATAGTTTATTATGCTGATTTTTACACTAACCGTTTAATAAAAGGCTTAATTTTTTAAACAGGAAAGATAATAACGGGATTATCTACAAAACGGAATTTTACAGCTAAGAAGAACATTATGCTACACAAAACAAAAATTATTGCCACGGTTGGACCAGCATCAAACACTTATGAAAAATTGTTGGCGTTGGTAGAAGCCGGCGTGAATGTATTCAGACTTAATTTTTCTCATGGCACACACGAGCAGCATCAACGAGTTATTCAACACATTCATAAGATCAATGCAGATTTTCCTTTCAACATAGCCATACTTGCCGATTTGCAAGGACCTAAACTACGTGTTGGTGATATTGAGGGTGGTGCATTAGAATTGCAAAAAGGAGATGAATTTCTCTTTACTAATGAGGAATGTGTAGGAAGTAAAAATGGCGTTTATATTTCCTACCCCAACTTTTACAAAGATGTAAGGATTGGTGAAAAAATATTGCTTGATGATGGGAAAATTGAAGTGTTGGTGACGGAGATTACCGCAGAGAAATGTGTGCGTGTAAAAGTTTTGAATCAGGGCATTTTGCTACCCAAAAAAGGAGTTAATCTTCCCGACACTAAAATTTCATTGCCATCTCTTTCTGAAAAAGATTTACGGGATCTTGACTTTATTATTACTCAGGAAATTGATTGGATTGCCCTTTCATTTGTACGTCGCCCCGATGACGTAAAGGAATTGAGGAATATTCTGAAGAAGAAAGGGAGCGATGCAAAAATTATTTCTAAGATTGAAAAACCGGAAGCACTGGAACATCTGCGCGAAATTATTCTTGCTTCTGATGCGGTGATGGTTGCCCGTGGAGATTTAGGAGTTGAACTGCCTTTAGAGCAAATTCCGATGATTCAAAAATCCATAATCCGCAAGTGTATTCACCGTGCAAAACCTGTGATCATAGCCACGCAGATGATGGAGAGTATGATAGATCGCACACGTCCTAACCGTAGTGAGATAACAGATGTTGCAAATGCGGTATTGGAAGGAGCTGACGCTGTAATGCTTAGCGGCGAAACTGCAATGGGCCAATATCCAGAGCTGGTTATTCAGACCATGGTAAAGATTATTGAAGAAGTAGAAAAAGAAGAAATAGTTTACAATCGCAACCTTGTTCCGCAGGCACACTCGCCCTCGTTTTTGAGCGATGCACTGTGCTACAATGCTTGTGAAATTGCTAAAGATATTAATGCACATGCCGTTATCGGTATGACCCAATCTGGCTACACTGGCTTTATGCTATCGAGCTTCCGACCAAGATCTCCTTTGTTTATTTTCACAAAAACACAGAGTCTGGTAAATCAGTTAAGTCTTAGCTGGGGAGTGCAGGCTTTTTTCTACGCCGAAGAATTAGACATTGATAAAATCATTTCCGACCAAATAGCTATTTTGAAGGATAAAGGGCTGCTTCGGGAGGGAAATATCACGGTAAGTACGGGTAGCCTTCCTGTTAGGGAACACTTAGCCACCAATATGCTAAAGATTAGTGTAGTAAAGTAACATTGTATTTTCAGGAATGCTTTTTGCCGCTAATGTTGACATGAAACAGTTAGCGGCAATTTTGTTTTTACTTTTCCCGACCGTTGCGATAGCACAGCAATATCGGCTAACTTATGATGTTTCCACTATCCCCGAATTGTACTTGCAAACGACTATTTCCCTTGAAGAAAAAAGAGGAACTTCCTACGAGCGCTACAGCGGTAAGTATAGAATTAGTTCACAGCAGGGATCATTGCGAGGTTTGGATTTTTCCTACATGGAAGATGATTTATTGAAGACGAACGGTAGTTTTCTATTTACTGTTGAAGTTCGGGGAGAAAAGTTACAATTGCCACTCAAAGTGCCCATGCTTACCGCATTGAGATTTAACTTTTACACTGACAGCATTAAGCCTATTCTCAACTACTATCTGAATGTGGAAGGAGTTTTTTCCAGCGGTAAAATACTTCCGCTTTCGGCAACACATGTAACTGTCACAAGCGATGTAGGTGCCGTTCAGGAAATGGAATGGATAGCCCCCAAACAACGAAATTTTGAAAAAGTAAAGTTTACTGCTGTTAGTAAATCTCATCCATCTATAAAAACTGATGCTATTGTCTATTTGAAAAAAGAAGTAGATCCCCGTGATGCTGAAAATTATAACGGCAGATAATCCCAAACCAAAACTGCCCCGGTCGTCCGGGGCAGCTTGATGTTTTGACTTTAAAAACTAATTCC
>CALMWT010000122.1 GCA_937870855.1 uncultured Taibaiella sp. | reverse complement strand
AGGATAGTGTGGCAGAGGTGCGCAAGGAGCGGTTGGATAGCATGAAGATGGCGCGGCAAGCTGTGTTCGACTCTATGCGGATGGCAAGGGAGCGGGTAGCAGATAGTGTAACGGCAGTGAGGAAACATGCTATGGATAGTGTAAAAACAATTCAGAAGCACCGCGCCGATAGTCTGGCGGTAATAAGAAAATACAGGGAGAGCAAAAGGTATAAAGATAGTGTGGCGGTAATGCGGCAAATAAGGCTTGATAGCATGACGGCTGTACGGAAAGCAAAGAGCGATAGCATGATATCGGCACGTAAAAAGACGCTGGACAGTGCCACTGCTGTAAGAAAGAAGTATAGCGACAGTGTATCGTCGGTAAGAAAGAAATATACAGATAGCATTGGGGCGGTAAGAAAAGTGCGAGCCGATAGTTTGGCTAAGGTGAAGGAAAACAGAGAGCGGCTGAAGAAGAGCCAGGAGAAGAAGAATGAAGATAAATTTAAGCTGGCGCTGGAGTTGAAGATAAAGAAGAAGCGGGAAGCATGGAGCAATGAGAAGATGCTGAAGAAGGGGTGGTCGGTGCCGCGAAGGGTGTTGCAAAACACTTATACCCACTACAATTATTACTTCAATGCAGAGCGGAAGATGGATGAGGCATTGGAAAACATGCAGCGTATGGGGCGAGAGAATTATGATTCATTGCTCGCCTTATTTCCTTTCGACCCCGATAAAGATTCTACCAAACTTGCAGCTGATATGGATAGCATTATCCGCAAGGCATCTGTAGGTATTCAAATTCATGATCCCCGCACAAAATGGGCTGATGATCTTTATCTGTTGCTGGGGCAAGCCTATTACTACAAAGGCAATTATGGCGAGGCCTCTACTGCGTTTCGCTACATTATAGCCATGAATCAATTGCGTAAGCAGGAAGAACAAAAGAAAGCTGCCGCGAAGAAAAAACCAGTGGACAAAGATGTATCGGTATTACAGAAGGAAAAAAATGGCGCACTCGATTTCCTGAAACATCGCACGGTAAACAATGAAGCGGTACTATGGCTGGCTCGTACTTACACAGAGGCACAAAAGGAAAATGATGCAGAATCCATTCTCGATCTTATTGAAACAGATAAAAACCTGAATGATAATCTGAAAGCAAGAATAGCATTGGAAAAGGCATACCTGCACCTGAGCAGAAGGGAATATAAAGCAGCCTCCCAAAACCTTACTATTGTTGCCAATGCCGCAGAAATGCCCAATTGGATACAAACCCGCGCGGCTTACCTCAACGGACAATTGCTGTATGAAGAAGGAAACTATGCTGCCGCCGCACAACATTTTGAGCAGGTTATAGACCAGAACCCCAAGATTGAAATGGACTTTTATGCGCGAAAAAATCTTGCATATAGTCTTATACAACAAGGCGGCAGTCAGGAAGAGGCGACTGCATCATTAAGAAGAATGCTAAAAGACGGAAAGTATGTGCAATACAATGAGCAGATATATTATGTTCTTGGCAGGTTGTCGGCTAACAGCGATCATCCCGAAGAGGCGATTGATTATTTGAAGCAAAGTATAGCAAGCTCGAAATCTACACGCAAGCAAAAAGCACTTTCATTTGCAGGACTTGGAAATGTTTACTACTTGAAAGGCGAATATAAGCTGGCAAAAGTGGCTTATGACAGTGCATCGAGTTATGGAAAGAGCATAGCAAATGATGAAGAAATTACTGCTGTAAAAAGAAGTAGCGTACTCGATAAGGTGGTGACACCGGTAGAGACCATCTATGCACAAGATAGTTTGCTCGCACTTGCTTCCTTACCTGAAAAAGAACAACGCAATGTTATCCGTCGTTATATCCGTATGCTGGAAAAGCAAAAAGAAGACAGTGCATTTCGTGCGGCAAACAGCGAAGGCACTCCTAAGGTTGCAGAAGATGCAGATCCTGGCGGCGGAAGCATGGCAGGCAACTGGTATTTTACCAATGCAACTCAAATGCAGCAGGGGCTTAACGATTTTAAACGCAAATGGGGCAGCCGGCAAAATGTAGATAACTGGAGAAGAATGGGAGGCGGAGGCGGCGCTATGGCGGGCTCAGGCGGAGGAAGTGATGGAGGAACCACAACCGCTACTGAAGAAACCGACGAAAATGGATTGCCTACGGAAGCAAGTTTGTTAGCAGCAATTCCAAATACTACTGAAGAACAAAACAGTGCAAGAAAGCGTATTCAGGATGCTTACATTGAACTGGCGAATGCGTATGTGAAAGACCTCGAAGACCATCCGAAAGGAACACAAACGCTCGACACAATGGATAAGCGTTTTCCAAACAATGATCATAAAGCAGAGGCACTCTATTTGCGATATCAGATAGCGTTGAAGCAAGATAAATTGAGTGAAGCACAGGCATTGAGCGAGCAACTAAGAAAAGAACATAGTGATACGAAATGGGCGAAAGAACTTGCACCAAGTGAAGACACAAGAGGATTGCTCGCGTCAACAGTTTCGGTGGCAAACTACTACGATGAAACTTACGGCATGATGATGCAGCGGCAATATACCGATGTGCTACAACGGGTACGCAATGGACAAAAGCAATACAGTGATCCTGTTTACACAAAACGTTTCAGAATAATGGAAGCGATTGCATTGGCAGGCGTGGGTAATTACGACCAGGCTGATACTTTGCTTACCGATTTTATCAGCACCAAGCCGTCCGATTCTTTGAGAAGTTGGGCAGATGCCGTATTGAACTACGTGAAGAAAACCAAACCCGTAGTTCCACCCCCTGGAGACTCTACACAAAATTCAGTTTCGGGAAGTCAAACAACTATACCTCCCACCGTTTCACCCGCAAATCCAGCGACTGCAACTTCATCAACTAATCCTCCCGTTTCCCCAACTGATAATAAGGCAACCGCTTATACCTATAATGCTTCCGGCGAGCACTTTTTCATTTTTTACTTTACAAAAATGGAATCGAAAACGATGGGCATAAAAGCCGGACTAACTGATTTCAATACGTTCAATTTTAGTTCGCAGAAACTTTCGGTAACGGTTGATATGCTAAAGCCGGATCAGGGAATTATTTTGGTAAAATCTTTTCCCGCAGCATCTCATGCAAAGATTTATTTGAATTCTGTGCGGTCAAACAAATCTCTTTTTAAAGAGTACAAATCGGACGAGTATCAGTTGCTAATGATTTCTACAGAAAATATGAAGAAGCTGAACACCGACAGAGATATGAATGAGTATCTGAAGTTTTATAAGGGGAATTATAAGTAGAACTAATTTTTTACAGTTTCAAACAATAGCTTGTTTAACAAAATGAACAAGCTGTTTTTTTGTAAATTGAATAAGGAATGAATTTATGCAGACAGTAGTTACAACCATTTACAATAAAAACGACGAAGAAGAAAAGAAGCTCATCCTCCGCGAATACCGTGCTTTGCTGCGCGGGCTAAAACAACGATTGAAAAAAGGCGACAAGCGGCTGGTAAGACGCGCCTTTGAAATTTCGGTGGAAGCGCATCGGGATATGCGTAGAAAATCGGGCGAGCCTTACATCTTACATCCCATTGCAGTGGCAAGAATAGTGGTAGAAGAAATAGGTCTTGGCGTTACGTCTGCCATTTGTGCTTTGTTGCACGATACCGTTGAAGACACTGAAATAACACTTGAAGATGTAGAGCAGGAATTTGGTGTAAACTATGCAAAGATCATTGATGGGCTTACAAAGATTTCAAACGTAGTAGATCTTAAAGCCGACACTACTGTTCAGGCAGAAAATTTCAGGAAAATACTTTTGACGCTTGCCGACGATCCGCGTGTGATTTTGATAAAACTTGCAGATCGCCTCCACAACATGCGCACGCTCGATAGCATGAGCCGTGAAAAACAACTGAAGATTGCTTCTGAAACAACGTATATCTATTCTCCGCTCGCACATCGTTTGGGATTGTATGAAATCAAATCGGAGCTAGAAGATCTTTCGCTGAAATATACACAGCCGGAGGTTTATACAGAAATAGCTAAAGGTTTGAAAGAAACCAGGCGCGAACGCACTCGTTATATCAATGAGTTTATCCGCCCCGTAAAAGAAGAATTGCAAAGTGCCGGTTTCGACTTTGAGATATACGGCCGACCGAAAGCAATTCATAGCATTTGGAATAAAATGCGCACCAAGCACGTATCATTTGAAGAGGTGTTTGATCTTTTCGCAATCAGAATTCTTCTTAATTCTTCCCTCGAAAAAGAAAAAGAAGATTGCTGGAAAGTTTATTCGATTGTTACCAATTTTTATCGCCCCAGCCCTGAGCGTTTGCGCGACTGGATAAGTGTGCCGAAGGGCAATGGATACGAAGCATTGCACACAACCGTGATGGGACAGGGTGGCCGCTGGGTTGAAGTGCAGATACGCACTGCGCGAATGAACGAGATAGCCGAAAAAGGGCTTGCTGCACATTGGAAATATAAAGAGGGAAACGCCAATGCACAGGAGAGTAAACTCGATGCCTGGTTGCAACATTTAAGGGATATTCTTACAAACCCTGACACAGATACTATTGACTTTTTACAAGATTTTAAACTCGACCTTTTTACCGAAGAAATTTATATCTACACGCCAAAAGGCGATATGCGGGTATTGCCCAAAGGTGCAACTGCCTTAGACTTTGCCTTCGATATTCACTCAGAACTTGGAGCGCGATGTATTGGAGCAAAAGTGAATTATCGTCTGGTGCCTATCAGTCATGAATTGAAAAGCGGCGATCAGGTGGAAATTATTACTTCATCTAAGCAAAAACCATCTGAAGACTGGCTGAGTTTCGTGACGACCGCGAAAGGAAAATCCCGCACCAAATATTACCTCAAAGAAGAAAAAAGAAAAATTGGCGACGATGGCAAAGCAATATTGCAACGCAAGCTCGATCATTTGAAAGTTTCGCTTACAGCCCATAATCTTCATGAGTTGTGTTTGTATTTTAAAAAGCCTTCTCCACTCGACTTGTACTATGCAGTGGCGGTAGGTAGTATTGACGTGAAGGATCTGAAGCTATTCACCGTACATGGAGATAAACTTCATCAGCCTCCGAAAGAAATTAAGCTTGATCCAAAAGTGTTGTTCTCTGAAGAAGAAGTAAAGCATCATAAACCTGCAAAGGGCGCTGAACTAATTATTTTCGGAGAAAGTTCTGACAGAATAAAATACAAGCTGGCGCAATGTTGCCAACCAATTCCTGGTGATGATGTTTTTGGGTTTGTTACTTCGGGCGAAGGATTGAAAATTCACAGAACAGATTGTCCTAACGCTTCACAATTGCTCGCGAATTATGGGCACAGAGTAGTGAAAACAAAGTGGGCGAAAAACAAAGAAATTTCGTTTCTCAGCGGAGTGCGCATCATTGGTCTGGACGATGTAGGAGTGATACAGAAAATCACCAATGTTATTTCCGGCGAACTAAAAATGAATATGCGCTCCATTAGTATTGATTCAAAAGATGGAGTGTTTGAAGGAAATATTATGGTGTATGTACACGACCGCGATGAACTCGACGAACTTTGCCAGGCTTTAAATAATCTGAAAGGAATTACCAAAGTAGAAAGGCTGGAAGCACAGGAGGAGTAGTTTTGAATTTTGGAATTGGAATTTGGAATTTGGAATTTGGGCTTTGGAATTTGGAATTTGGGCTTTGGAATTTGGAATTTGGTTTTGGCTCTGCGTCTCTGTGCCTTAGCGGTTAAATAGTTCAACGCAAAGTGCGCGAAGGTTCGCTAAGCTTAAAAATAAACAGCAATGCAATCATCAAACCTTTACGAACAGTACAAAAACATCACGCAGAAAGCTGCCGACTTCAACAACGCCGCAGCGGTACTCGGTTGGGATCAGGAAGTATATATGCCCAAAAAAGGATTTGCTTTTCGTGGGAGACAGTTGGCAACACTTGCATCGCAAGCGCATGAGTTAGTAACAAGCGATGCTTATGGAAAAATTTTGCACGAACTTTCTTCAAAGAATGACCTGAAAGAAGAACAACAACACAATGTGCGTTTGAGTCTTGAAGATTATGAAAAAGCCAAAAAGCTTTCCACTGACTTCGTAGAAAAACTAACACAGCAAAGCAGTGAAAGTTATAGTGCGTGGATAGAAGCCCGCAGGCAAAATGATTTTTCTGTGTATGCTCCGCAGCTTGAAAAAATGATCGCTTTGAAAAAGCAACAGGCGGATTTGTATGGCTATGAAAAACACCCTTACGATGCGTTGCTTGATGATTATGAGAAAGGTGCCACCGTTGCAATGCTCAACCCGGTTTTTAAGATGGTGAAGGAACAATTGTCACCATTATTAAATCAAATAATCAGGGCGCCACAAGTGGATGATTCTTTCTTCTATCAAACTTTTTCTAAGCAAAAGCAATTTGATTTATCAGTCGAAATGCTAAAGCAAATAGGTTATGATTTTGATGCGGGAAGACAAGATTATTCAGAGCATCCATTTTCCACCTCCTTTGCACCAACTGATGTGCGCGTAACAACAAGAGTAGATGAAAACAACCTTGCTTCTTTGCTCTGGAGTTCTATTCACGAAGGTGGACATGCACTGTATGAGCAAGGCTTGCCGGAGGAACAGTATGGCTTGCCACTCGGTGCTGCTGTTTCTCTTTCTATTCACGAATCGCAATCACGTCTTTGGGAAAACAGCGTTGGAAGAAGTCTGCTGTTTTGGAAGTTTTTCTATCCGCAATTGCTGCAATACTTTCCTGAGCAATTAGGAAAAACAAGCGTGGAGGAATTTTACAAAGCAACCAACAAAGTAGCACCCTCACTTATTCGCACAGAAGCTGATGAGATTACCTATCACTTTCATGTGATGATACGCTATGAAATTGAGAAGTCGCTTTTGATAAACGAAATAAATCCGAAAGACCTTGCAGGTGTATGGAATGAATACTATCAAAAATACCTCGGCGTTTCTTCGCCCGATGACAAGCAAGGAGTATTGCAGGATGTACATTGGAGCCACGGCAGTTTCGGATATTTTCCAACTTATTCATTGGGTAGTTTTTATGCTGCGCAGTTTTTTGAACACGCAATGAAGGAAGTAAGCAATTTAGAAGAGCAGCTTGCAAATGGAGAGTTTAAAAGTCTTTTGCAATGGCTGCGAACAAAGGTGCATCAACACGGCAGGCGCTACAATAGCGAAGAATTGTGCGAACGAATTACGGGCAGAGGTTTGGATTTTTCTTCTTTTATGAACTACGCGCAGCAAAAATATTCAGCGATTTATAAATGAACTTTTCCAAAGTTTAGAACTTTGGAAAAGTTAGACACAGATGTCGGTTGAGTTAGTAAAATATCGCCAGTCTTTAAACAGAGAAGAAGTTTCTTTTCTTAGAAGAAAGGAGGAAAAAGACCGCAAGCAGATTTTCAGAATAGCGCGTGTTTTTATGATCCTCTGCTTTGTGTGTCCTTTTATTGTTGCATGGTTTCGTGCATTTGCTGGACATCAAAATCCGTTTTCGATAGGTTATTATTTCCTGGGTGTTTTCTTTCTTGTGTGTTTTTCTCTGGCAGGTCTCTATTGGGGATACTATCACAATCTTCGCAAGCTGCGGCTTGATCTGAAACACCGAACAAAAACCATAGAGCGTGCATTCATTACCCGCAAACAGTATATGCCTTCCAACGACTCTTATTTTTTCTACCTCACATCTGCCGTGAAACTGAGCATAGAAGTGGCGGAGTATGACTACAGACGATTGGATAAAGGAGATGAAGTCAGTATTGAGTACACTACGTTTTCGAATATGTACCTGGGGTATTTTTAGGAGAGACCCTCTATCAATTCAAAATATCCTTTCGCGCTTCTTCATAGGGTTTGCTACTATCTTTTTTATTTAATTCCAAAGCAATTAGGTCTTCAAGATCCTCCAGAAATGTATGACGGCTCGTTTGTTCACTTGATTAGAACAACATACCCGCAATCGTTGCACTGAGATAAGAAGCGAGCGTACCGCATAGCAATGCCTTCATGCCGAGTTTTGCAAGATCAGTTCTTCGTTCGGGAGCGAGTGCGCCAATGCCGCCAATCTGCATACCCACACTTGCAAAATTTGCGAAGCCACATATAGCAACGGTAACGATGGTTAATCCTTTTGGGGTGATGATGGGAATGGTGTTGGAGGTGAGGCTGCTAAATGCAACAAATTCGTTGATGGTTATTTTTTGCCCCAGTAAAGTTGCAGCATTATTTACGTCAACCGACGGAATACCCATAGCCCATGCAAATGGATAAAAGATTTTGGCGAAAATGTAATTGAGCGAAAGATGAAAGGACGGATCGAAGATGTGCCCGATTTTTAGCAAGGTCCAATCGAGCAATGCAATGAGTGCAATAAAACCAATGAGCATAGCAATTACGTTCATCGCAATTTTAAACCCATCGGCCGCACCATGACTTATGGCATCTATAAGATTGCTGTAGCCGCTTTTTACATCGAGCTTTACCTTTCCCATTGTTTGCGATTCTTCGGTTTCCGGGTAAACGATTTTGGCAATTACAAGTGCCCCAGGCGCAGCCATCAAACTTGCGGCAATTAGTTGTGGTGTAATATTCAATCCCGCACGCAATCCCATATTTGCATAAACTATTAAAATACCACCGGCAATACACGCAAGACTTCCACCCATAGATGCAAGCAGTTCACTTCTCGTCATGGTGGGTAAGTACGGACGTATCATTACCTGCGCTTCAATTTGTCCCACAAATGCACTCGCCACATTACTCAATGCTTCCGCACCGCTCACCTTCATTACCAAATTCATAACGCGCGCTATTACCTCTACAATTCGCTGCATAATGCCGAGATAATAAAAGATAGCAACGAGTACGCAAACAAGAATTATGGTAGCAGTGATATTGAAAGCAAAAACAAAAGTGCCGGGATTTTTAAAGTCGGTTATCTGCCCCGTGAAATCGTAAGTGCCAATGCCGCCATAGACAAAGTTTGCACCCTGTTTTGCAAAGCCTTCGAGCTTTTCCATTCCTTTTCCGAGGTAGGTAAAAAACTGATTGATGAAAGGAATTTTAAAAACAAGAAGTCCGATAAACGTTTGCAAAAGAACGCCGCTCACTACTATTCGGGGATTTATTTTTTTCTTGTTGTTGGAAAAAAGAAAGGCAATACCCAGAATTAAAACAACACCGATAAGTCCGTGAAAACGTTGCATGAGTTAAAAGTAAAATTCAAAATGTAAAAGGCAAAAGCAAAATGTAAAATGTAAAATGTAAAAAGTCAGGGTTGAATCTTTGTTTCTCTGTGTTAAACCTCATGCTTTGCTATTTCCTTCCCGTGAAATAATTGTCCGAGCCGGAATTTATAGAATTAAAGAATTACCGGAATGGAATCTCTGTGTCTCTGTTTCTCTGTTTCTCCGTGTGAAACATGCTTTGCAATTCCCTTCCCGTGAAATAATTGTCAGAACCGGAATTTATAGAATTAAAGAATTACCGGAAAGAATTTCTGTGTCTCTGTTTCTCTGTTCCTCTGTTCCTCTGTGTGAAACATGCTTTGCAATTCCCGCAAATGGTCGCAGAAAAACCTTGCATCTTCGTGGGAAACCAAAGTTTTTTCATCTTTGTTCTTTGATGAGACGAATAGGCAAAATAGTAGCAACGCATGGCTTAAAGGGTGCAGTAGTATTTACGCATGTAGCAGGAGAAAGCAATTGGCTAAAAGAAAATGATGTATTGTTTCTTGAAATGAACAAAGGAAGTTTTATCCCCTTTTTTGTTTCCGCCGCCAAAGCTGCTAATGACGAAGAATATATCGTGAATCTGGAGGATGTAGAACAGGTAGAGGCTGCAAGAAAACTGATCGGTAAACAGGTTTATGTGAAGGAAGAAATTCTCTCAAAAGTTACCGGCAATAGTCCTTTGCTGTGGATAGGATTTAATGTGATAGACAAGCAAAAAGGTAGTTTGGGAAATATAGAAGATGTGGTGCAAACAGGACACCAATGGTTGGGAAAAATTAACTACGAAGGCAGAGAAGTGCTGATACCATTAATTGAGCAAATGATAGTGGACGTCAATGTGCGGAATAAATTTATCAGAATGGATTTGCCGGAGGGACTTTTAGAGATATAAGCAATGAGAATAGATATTATAACAGTGGTTCCCGAATTACTCGAAAGTCCGCTTAATCATTCAATAATGAAAAGAGCGCAGACGAAGGGTTTGCTTGAAGTGCAGGTACACAATCTTAGAGAACATACTCCCTATAAACATAGTCAGGTAGATGACTATCAATTTGGCGGTGGTGCCGGAATGGTAATGATGCCGGAGCCTCTTGCTATTTTGCTTGATAAACTAAAAGCTGAAAGAACCTACGACGAGATCATTTACACAACGCCCGACGGAGAAACGTTCAATCAGAAAACAGCCAATAACCTTTCCTTAAAAAATAATCTGATCATCATTTGCGGACATTATAAAGGAATAGATGAGCGCATACGCGAACATTATGTAACCAAAGAAATTTCCATTGGCGATTTCGTATTAAGTGGCGGTGAACTTCCTGCTGCTATTATTGTTGATGCGATAGGAAGGCTGCTTCCCGGTGTATTGAATGATGAAACATCTGCCTTGTTCGATTCTTTTCAAGATAGTATTTTAGCGCCCCCCGTTTATACACGACCTGCAGATTTTAGAGGATGGAAAGTGCCGGATGTTTTGTTGTCCGGTGATCCTAAAAAAGTGGATGAATGGCGACATGAAATGTCAATAGTTCGTACCAGAGAGCGTCGCCCGGATTTGTTAGAAGATGAGGATCGGGAATAAAAGGCAAAAAAAATTTGTAATCATAGATATTAGCCTTTACCTTCGCAAACCCAAAATCAAAGTAAAAATGGATGCTATAGCGTTTGTACACGAACAGATGTCAGGCAAGAAAGAATTTCCAAAATTCAAAGCTGGCGATAACGTTACAGTTAATTATAAAATTACAGAAGGGAACAAGGATCGTATCCAGGCTTTTAAAGGCGATGTAATCAAACGTCAGGGTCGTGGTGCTACGCAAACTTTTACCGTTCGTAAAATTTCTGATGGTATAGGCGTAGAGCGTTTATTTCCACTTTTTTCTCCAAGCATTGATTCAATTGTAGTAAATAAAGTTGGTCGTGTACGCCGTGCGAAGTTGTTTTATCTTCGTGAGCGTAGTGGTAAATCTGCCCGCATCAAGGAAAAGAAGCAAATTCATCACGCTTAGTTGCGGTTGTAAATGTTTCATTGAAAAAGAGAACACCAATTTGTGTTCTCTTTTTTATTTTTGTTTTCTATCTTTCGATGTTTTTTGAGAATTTCCCCACTATTTTGGGAAACTTTCCGTCTATCATGAAGTTCCAATTTATTATTTTTTGAACCACCATTTATTTTTGATACATGAATAAGGTAATTGCTACACTTTCCCTGCTCTTAGCTTTTTTAGGATTTTCTCAAAAAGCTCATGCCCAACAAATCATCAACGCCTATGCAGCAGTAATAGCTGAAGATGTGAGTTGCAATAACAGATTGGTTGTTGATAGTTGTAACGGATTTAAAGAGGGTGATACAATCATGATCATCCAGATGAAAACGTATTCGGTTGACTCTACAAATACACCATCATTTGGTGATACGCTGGCCTACAACGGAGCGGGCAACTATGAATACAACATTATCAAGAAGATTTTTCCCAATTGTGAATTTGAATTGAAGTACACGATAAAGAGAACTTATCAGTGGACGCTTGGAAAGGTGCAGATAGTAAAGGTTCCCTACTTCCAAAACTATACAGTTGCCAATCAATTCCTTACTTGCAAACCGTGGGACGATGTCACCGGGAAAGGCGGCATTTTAGCATTTCGTGTAGCGAATACACTCACGTTAGATACAAATATTGATGTTACCGGACGCGGTTTCAGAGGCGGCCGTCCTTTGTACTTAACCACTCCTCATTGTAATAAAACTGACTATTATTATCCCGGCAATACAAATGAAGGCGCAGAAAAAGGTGAAGGTGTAGGATTTTTATCACCCTCTAAAATGTATGGCCGTGGTAAGATGACCAATGGTGGTGGCGGCGGCGCGGCTGGAAAGAGCGGCGGCGGCGGCGGCGGTAATGGTGGAACTGGCGGCGGCGGCGGTGACCAATGGCAAGCTGCAACTTGGTGTCCTACCGATATTATTCCCAATATTGGTGGTATAGGTGGTATGCGACTTCGCTACAATAACTTCTTCAATACTATTTTCCTCGGCGGCGGCGGCGGTTCAGGACATGGTGATACTCTTGGCGAAATTGGCGGCGGTAACGGCGGCGGTTTAGTAATAATTGAAGCAGGCAACATCATTGGAAACAACAGACTTGTAATATCTGACGGTGCAAATGCTCCTGAGTGTAGCGGAACCGGTCCGAATTGCCAAAGCGATGGCGGCGGTGGCGGTGGCTCAGGCGGTACCATACTTATAAGCACACCTACAATTAATAACTTGTTGCAAGTAAGAGCGAAAGGTGGAAAAGGTGCTACTATCTATTCCGGTATAACAGTAAATGCTACCTACCAACCCGGCCCTGGTGGCGGCGGCGGTGGTGGTGTTGCATGGTTTAGTACAGCGGCAGTTCCTGTAGGCGTAAATATAGACGTAACCGGAGGCGACCGTGGTATTCTTCCACAGTTCAACAATAATGCTAATGGTTCTCAGGTGGGACAAAATGGATTGACATTGAATAGTTTAATTCTGCCTAAACCTGTAGATACATTTCCTATTAAATACAACCTTGCTTTCCGTGATTCTGTAATTTCATGTGCAACAAGAAAGTTCATCAATACAACCTCGCCTACAGGTGTTGTTTATTCCTGGTATTGGAGTTTTGGCGATGGTACGTCTGATACTGCTAAAAGCCCTACACACACTTATGCAGCAGGTGGCGTTTATACTGTAAGATTAGCCGCTCAGGACATTACCGGATGCACGGATACTTTGACAAGAGAAATTGTTGTTGCAAATCTTTACTATACAGTAAGCGATACTGTATTAGGTTGCAGAACCCATCAATTCCTTGGTACAAAAGCTATTGACAGCTCAATTTTCCCTGATGCCACTAAATTCCATTGGGACTTTGGCGATGGAGATACTGCTGTAGGCAACCCGATTATTCATACCTACGATACTGGTGGACTTTATACCGTTGTCTTAACAGTAACCGACTCTTCAGGCTGTACAGATACTACACATTTTACCGCAGATATAGCAGATGCAATGGCAGCTTTTACTGTAAACGATGATACAGTGTGCCAGGGCGAACAAGTAAACTTCACAGATGCTTCGGCACCAAATTCCATATTCCATGCATGGACATTTGGAGATGGTTACATTGACAGCGCGCAGAATCCGCAAATGATTTATCCTTTTGAGCGAGTTGATACGGTCCGGTTAATTGTGGGCAACATAACAGGGTGTCTCGATACAGCTTATCATGTAATAGTTGTTGATTCCATTTCTCCTGTAAATTATATACCGTCAGATACCGTACTATGCGAAGGGCAAACCATAGTGCTTGATGGATACTACATCAAAGACAATGCACTTGGCGCTGATTGGGATCTTGGAGACGGATTTACTGCTTTCAATACCAATCCGGTAATTCACGCCTACGATACTTCTGGTGCTTATAACGTAACGCTCACCGTTCGATTCCGCGCGTGTCCTACCGTTGTCTTCTCCAAACTTGTAAACATCAATCCGTTCCCTGTCCTCAACTTAGGCCCAGATACGGTGATGTGTCCAAACGGGCAGGCAATAGTTTTGGCAGACAATGTAAATATTGGAAATCCCGTTGCACGATGGACTTGGAATACCGGAGACTCTGCGCATTCTATTGCAGTAAGGCATCCGGGCATCTACTCCGCAAGTGTAAACGTAAATGGTTGCGTTACCAATGATAGTGTGGAAGTTTTTAAAGACTGCTACATTGACATCCCTAATGCCTTTACGCCCAACAACGACGGTTCAAACGATTATTTCTTACCTCGTCAATTGCTTTCAAAGAGCGTTGCGAAATTCTCAATGGTTATTTACAATCGCTGGGGGCAGGAAATATTCCAAACAAGCAGTGTAAACGGACGTGGCTGGGATGGAATGTTTAACGGTAAGGAGCAGCCAATGGGTGTGTACGTTTATCGCATAAATGTAACCTTTGCCAGCGGTGCTACAGAAAGTTACACAGGTAACCTTACTTTGATACGTTAGTAATTTTTTCCGAAATAATATTGATTGAAACCGCCTCAAAAAAACTTTGAGGCGGTTTTTTTTTTATATCAAGAAGATTATTTGAAAAGACAAACTTTTGGAATGAGGTTCCGAACACATCAAAATACGTTGTTCAACCTCAAATTTGACGTCAAGAACCTCAAAAAACATGTAATTCACCTCAATTTCTACGTCCCGAACCTCAAAATTCAGGTTAGGCAACCTCAATTTCCAAGTTCAGAACCTATAGAAATACGTTAGCAACCTATAAATATGGGTAAATAACCTGTGCAAGTATATTCCGGAACCCTTCCAAATAAGAGAAGCTGCTTTTGGGGCAGCTTCCATGCGAATAAATCTTTATTTTTTTTACTGACCAGCTTCGCGTTTTGCACTTTGCTGCATTTGTTCATTTGCCATGATGGCAAATTCTACACGGCGGTTGCAAGAGCGACCCTCTTCAGTATCGTTGCTACATTTTGGAGAAGTTTCTCCGTAGCCATAAGTCTGCAAACGCGCGCGTGTAATTCCATGCGAAGAAAGATAATTTGCCACCGCACTTGCACGCCGTTCGGACAAATCCTGATTATAAGTTTCGGTTCCTTTGCTATCGGTATGTCCGTATATTTTCAGGTCGGTTTCGTTGTACTTGTTTAGTACCGTTACCAACTTATCTAATGCGGTGTAGGAATTGGTGTTGAGTGTAGCCTGATTGAACCCAAACAATACCTTTTCGTTGAAATTTACCACAATACCCTCTCCCACTCTTTCCACTTCAGCACCCGGCACTGTCTGTTCTATTTCTTTCGCTTGCTTGTCCATTTGCCGCCCTATTACCGCACCGGCAGCGCCGCCAACTACCGTACCGATTACAGCACCCAATGCGGGATTGTTGCCCGCCACTTTT
>CALMWT010000121.1 GCA_937870855.1 uncultured Taibaiella sp. | reverse complement strand
CGATATCCTCAGTCAAACCACCGAGCTACGCGACACACTCGAAGACAACACCACCTACTTCCGAAGCAAAATGACAGCCGCAGGCTTCGACATAAAACCAGGTACGCACCCCATTACTCCTATCATGCTATACGATGCAGTACTCGCTCAGCAAATGGCAACAAAACTCCTCGACGAAGGCATCTACGTTATCGGTTTTTTCTTCCCTGTAGTGCCGAAGGGACAGGCGCGCATACGTGTACAAATATCTGCTGCGCACACCCGCGCCCACCTCGATCGGGCTATCCAAGCATTTACCAAAATAGGCAAAGAGTTAGGAGTATTAAAAGCATAAAGCGCTTGTCATTTTAAATTAAGCGTATGCAGCAGTTGTTGGTTCTTCTCGGACTTTCAGTTTTCCTTATCTCCTGCCAATCTGTAACACACAAACACAAAGGCGAAGATGAAAACAAGCTAACGCAACTTTCCTGGATGCTGGGAAAATGGCAAATGCAAACGTCGGATGGAACAATAACGGAGGAATGGAACAAGTCATCAGACTCTCAGTGGTACGGGGTTAGCTTTATGGTTTCCACACAAGGCGACACGCCGTTCAGAGAAAGCATAAAATTGAATTACAATAATGATCAGCTTACTTACTCGCCAATGGTGAGCAATCAAAATGACGCTAAAGAAATAAGCTTTGCTGAAAAGAGTTTTTCCGATAGCATGGTGGTGTTTGAGAATCTGAATCATGACTTTCCGCAGCGAATTATTTACAGGAAAATTTCCGACACCAGTATCTTAGCAGCTATAGAGGGTGTACAAAACGGGCAAACAAAAAGTGAAGAATTTGCTTATTCCAAAAGATAAAAAGAATTAGGTTTTCCATGTTTTATTCATTCAAAGGCTTTATTCCAGTTGTTCACCCCACAGCATTTGTGCATCCGCAAGCGGCGATAACAGGTAATGTTATTATTGGGAAGGATGTATATGTAGGTCCGGGGGCTGCATTGAGGGGAGACTGGGGTGCAATAGTAGTCGAAGATGGTTGTAATGTGCAGGAAAACTGTACGATTCACATGTTTCCGGGCGTAACGGTTTTACTAAAAGAAGGGGCACATATCGGTCACGGAGCTATCATTCACGGAGCTACGATTGGAAGAAATGTATTAATCGGAATGAATTCGGTTATTATGGATGAGGTGGAAATAGGTGACGAATGTATTGTAGGCGCTTTATCATTTATCAATGCAAATACAAAAATCCCCCGCCGTTCTCTGGTGGTAGGCAACCCCGGAAAAATCATTAAGGAAGTAAGTGATGAAATGATTGGATGGAAAACGAAGGGAACGGAGTTGTATCAGACACTTCCCAAAGATTGCTACGATAGTCTGGTTCAATGCCAGCCGCTTTTTACGCTACCGGCAAATCGTCCTGCCCAGGAAAACCTGTATGCGACCTGGGAGCAGATTAAAAAAATGAAAAAAAATAACCCATAGGGAACATAGTTAAAGCCCTCTGCTTACTATGTACCTATGTGGTGAAAAAAGATAACCACATAGAAAAATAGTTGATACTCCTATTCGGTGAAAAGATAACCACATAGAAACATAGGGAACATAGTTGATACTCTATGATTGCAATGTACCTATGTGGCTAAAAAAAATAAATCCCGCTTTTCAGCGGGATTTATTTTTTGTTTGGCCGTATATGATTAAGCTTCTTCAGAACTCACTAAATCATTTACAAATTTTGCTACTGCTGCAATACGCTGATGGTTTAAAGCGTAGTGAATAAACTTACCATCGCGCTCAGTAATAACGATGTTTGCACGGCGAAGAATAGCCAAATGCTGTGATGCTACCGACTGCTCTAAGCGAAGTTTCACATAAATGTCTGTCACGTTCATGCGTTTATTTTCTTCCAGCAACTTAATAATTTGCTGACGCAATTTGTGATTAATAGCCCTCAAGGTCATGGCAGCACTTTTTACAGCCACATAATCCAGCTTAATTTGTTCGCTCGAACTTTCATCTTTTCTAATTACCAGCGTGTTAGCTGACATAGTCGTTTCCATTTACTAAAATTTTACAGAGGTTAATTAATAAAAAATTTTATGAAACCGTAGTGCGTATAAACACACCTGCATACGTGATTGCAAACATACGAAAGCGGCAAATATGAAACAACGCTTTATTGATAGATTCTGTTAAGTGGCAGTTAAAAAAAATGTGAAATTTTCCTTTTAAAACCATTTTCATACGCTTAAGCCTTTACCGAAACATATACCTGCTTCAAATAAAACGGTTCTGCGTCGGCTAAGATGGAAAATTGGTTGCAATTATAGAGATTTTGCGAGTAACGACACCAAAACTTAAGATCTATTTTTTCATTATCTGCAAATTCCACAGTGTTTTGAAGTTCGGTAGTCCATTTATAGGGCCGCGCAGCAATAAAAGCATTAACATTTAGGCTCTTCAAAGTTGTAATTAAGTCAGTTTCGAAAATGTGCTGGGGTTGCAATACAGCATTCTGTTGCTTATCGCACAGATGAACGAAATATTCTTTTTCTCTCGCAGGAAGAATTGCTCCGTAGTATTCATATTTATCATCCATTATTTCTGCCTGCTGCAAAGCAAGTAAGGTGAGCTTATTAATTAATAGCAGCGGCTTATTTAATGCATAGCAAAATGCTTTTGCCGTTGCCAGCCCAATTCGCAAACCAGTGTAAGAACCCGGCCCGCCAATTACAGAAAAGGCAATGATATCTTTTAAAGAAACACCCGCATCTGCTGCTACTTCGTTTATCAACATGTTGATGGTACTCGCATGTTTTCGTGCATCTTCATTTATTCTTTCATACAACAACTTTCCATCGTCCGCTATTGCTATTACTGCCCTGTCGGATGAAGTATCAATATGTAAAATAAGCCCCATGATGTGCGCAAATGTACTACGCGCATTACTTTTGGCAGATGGAAAAGAAAATCATTCGCACGGAAAATGCACCCGCACCCATCGGACCCTACAATCAGGCAGTGCAGTTTGGCAATATGCTTTTTATATCAGGACAAATAGCGCTTGATCCTAAAGATGGAACATTATATCAGGGCGATATAAAAACGGAAACCGAAAAAGTGATGCAAAACCTGAATGGCATTCTTGAAGCAGCAGGAATGAATTTCAGCAATGTCATCAAGACTTCAATCTTTTTGATGGATATGGGAAAATTTGCAGAGGTAAATGAAGTGTATGGAAAGTATTTTGATGAAGCAACAGCACCTGCAAGAGAAACGGTGCAAGTGTCAGGCTTACCAAAAGGTATGCAAGTGGAAATTAGTATGGTGGCGGGTGGCTGAACCTTTTCGTTCCACACAGAGGGAAAGAGAACAGAGGCGATTTCTGTGAACTCAATAATTCTGTTAGCTCTGAAAATTTTCGTTTCACACAGAGGGCACAGAGAACAGAGGCAATTTCTGTGAACTCAATAACTCTGTTAGCTCTCAAAATTTTCGT
>CALMWT010000120.1 GCA_937870855.1 uncultured Taibaiella sp. | reverse complement strand
GTTTCAATATAGCCATCGGGGTATGCAACTTTTATCAGGTATTGGTAAACGCCCATGTCCTGAGGTACGCCTTTCCAACTTCCATCCCATCCGCGTTTGGCATCGGTAGTGCTGAATATCTCCTGACCCCAGCGGTTGAATACTCTGAATTCCTGAAGTTTCTGGAAGGTGATATTTGATACACGGAATACATCGTTCTTACCATCGCCATTTGGTGTGAAGGCGGTAGGCACAAACAGATTGTCGCGGTAGTCAATGTCAATTTTTACAGAGTCAATATTACGGCAGCCATCTTCTGCAAGACCCCACACATAGTAGGTAGTAGGCTCAGTAGGTGTAGCATAAGGATAGGCGACGTTTGGATGCGTAAGCGATGACAAAGGACTCCAGCTATACATATAGGCACCGCCTACCAATAGCTGAAGGCTTTGTCCGTATTTGATGGTGGTGTCTTTATTCAGAATGTTTACCAGTGGCAACGGTCTTACAACAGCATAAGAATAGAAAGTGTCCTTACATCCATATTCGTCTGTAAATACCGCTGCATAGGTAGTAGTATCCTTAGGCATAGCTATCGGATTGGCAATCTTGCTCGGATCATCGCAGCCGGAACATGTAAGGCTGGTAGGAGTAGCGTAAATGTCAGTAAGCGGATCGTATTCAAACCACTCTACTGATGTGAAATTACCCAGTGCTACCAGACCAAATTCAGCACCGTAACAAATAGAGGTATCTCTTGGTGTGTAGTCGTATTCGTGAATAGGAACGGTGATGGTTACACTGTCTTTGATCGGACAATCGCTACCGCCAATAGTATGCACAAAATACTCCACGGTCTTGTTTACATAAGCAATAGGCGATTGAATGGTTGAATCCTGTAGGAAGTTTCCGGGCACCCAGGTATAAGCAAATGTGGTGTCTTTAGATTTACAGAAGCCTGCGCGCATCAGTGGTCGTCCGCTATGAACTACCAGATCATCGCTTTTTCCGTTAGCACATACATTTCCGGTATTGGAAACAGTGTAGGCAACCAGGGCATCGCTGGCTCCGGTATTGAGTACGATGATAGAGGCCGGAATATCTTTACCAGGATTGTAGAAACAAATATCCACTACCAGATTTTGGTTTCTGTCCCAGTTGTAGGGCTTGTCAAACTGAAAGTCATTCCATCCTGCCACAGGAGCAAATGCACCAGTGGATGTGTAAACTCGTTTGGTGTTAGGTACAAATGCACCTCCCAGACTTCCCTGCTCTGTACATCCTAAAGAAATAGTGAAGGTATTGAGGCTGGCAGTGCCGGGATCTTTTACTTCAAAACCAAGACTGCTGATAGCGCCGTGTCTGAAACCGGAAGCATACAGGTCTTCTTTTCTAATGATAAACTGCATGTGTGCCGATGTGTATTGAGCAGCAAACGGATTGTTTATGCTCGAAGTATCTTCTCTGCTGCCGAGTTTTTCTCTGTATTGCGTACTCATAACTAAGGTGTCGGGGGTAGCGCAAACAGGAAGTCCACTTGTATCGCAGCTTACCGGGGTAAGTGGTGCAGACCCTGTAGGTTCGGCATTGAGTTGGGTATAACCCGGGCGGCACAGCACAAAGTCTTCTGTAGCATTGACCGTATTTTCATTGACCCCTATGTTCATTACCTCGCTTCGGTGACAACCAACTGTGTCATCTACCCGCACCGTATATCTGTTTGAACTTGGTGGCGTAACGGTTGGCACTTTGCAGTCATTACAACTCATTGTATTGCCAGAGCCTACTTCCGACCATTGGTAAGTAAGGTCTCCGCTACCTCCAAAAATATTAGCGTCTAAGACAACAGGATTATTTGGCTCAATACAAACACTGTCTATCTTATCAATATTGATGTTTGCATAAGGCAAGGTCACCAAAGTATCTTTACACAAGCTTACAGAAGGGAAAGGAGTGAGTACAAGACGAAACACTTCAGGACTAGTGGAGCGAGGTTGAATAGTTACATGCTCACCCGTATCCAGCAAAGTTGTAAAATCATGATTGTACCATTCATACGTCATAAACCCGGTAGGCCCGCGAAGAGAAACACCACCTCTGTCCAGATTACAGGAATCACCGAGTACCGTTACAAGATATTCTTCACATTCTTGTACATCGAAATAGCCGTATCCGAAGTGACCACTCGCTGAACAATCACCAGTAGTAACATCAATGTTTACAGTTTTACCTGCCGATCCACTCAAATTTAGAACGTGTTCAGTCCAGGGTTTATAACGCACTGGCGCACTATTAGCGGTCAACGCACTAGTGAGAAAGCCTGGTATATCGGATGCGGCGACAAAATTCAGATCGGAACACCCTTCTTTGAAAGATTGTCCAGTTACGGCATCCCTTACTGTTACCGTGAAACGTGGTTGTTCTTCTGGAAAATGCCCCTGATCATTTAAAACTACGGCATATAAAAATCTAACACTATAATTATTGATGTTTGCAGGCACAGTGAATGTAAATCTCACTTTCTCTGCTCCAGCACCTGTTAAGTCATCTCCAATTTTTACTGCATACTGTCCGCCATTCGGTGCAACTACTGGAAATAATCCATAAGGATCCACAGGCATAGTAGTATTCATTATAGTGTGCCTACCTGTTACAAACCCAGCATTGGGAGTGGTAATATTGGTTTGTGGAACTCCCCCCGGAAATGGGGCGGAACCTACATTCACCCCTGCCGTTGTATTAGGTCCGCCATATTCGCCTAACCAGCCTGTCGAGTCTCCCATCTCCCAATCAATATTTGGAGGACAAACCAAGTTTTGTGAAAATCCCTTAAACGGTGCAATAGCAATTAGCAAGGCAAAAAGCGCTAACGCAAATGGTGGAATATTCCTTTTCATAAAGACTGTGTAAAATTTCATCAACATGAATAAATTAAATTGGATGATTTAGTGCCAAAGACATAAACAAATATAATCATTATGGTTTAGCACACAATAGCAACTTATTATTTTGTCGCCGTCTCAAAGACAAGCCCTTTAATGTCATGGTTGGGTCTAAGCCCAATGTTTTTCTACCATACTTGCCGCATACTTCATATCCAGCTCCCGCATACACTTAAAATGACCCCGCGGGCATTTATAATATCCCAACTTTGAACACGGATGACAACCCAGCCCCTTATTTTCCAACAGCACCAAACCCGGCGCCAACGTCTTTTCAAGATCATTATAACCATAGTACGGAAACATACCCATCTCCGGCGCAGTATTCCCCCACAGCGACACAATTGGTTTCTTAAATGCAGCAGCCACATGCATCATACCCGTATCATTGCTCACCACCACCCTCGATTTTGAAATAAGCCATGCCGATTCATTCAAATCAAACTTGCCGCAAGAATTATAAACCTTCACCCCATCTACCTTCGCTATTTCCCTGCCCTCTTCCCTATCCTCCGGCCCCCCAATCAACATTACCGGAAACCGCACCCCCTCCACAAACTCCTTCCATTTTTCCACCGGCAGCTTTTTCGTATTGTACGACCCCCCAATCACACACGCCACATACCCCGCCCAGTGGCTCATAGGCACATCGCTGTTCGATAGTTGTATGTTTTCAGGAATAAAATAATCCAACCCCTGCCCATCATTCTTCACCCCCAGCCCCTTCACCGCGCTCATATACCGCTCCACTATACTTTCGGCCGGCATTACATTCCACTTAAAGTTTACCAGCAGCCACTTTTCCACATTCTTTTTGTCGAACGAATAAGACTCCGTATTCAACCCCCTTTTCACCTTCAGCGTGCGTATATTTTTATGAAGGTCTATCACCACATCAAACTTTTCCCTCCGCAACTCCTCTATAGTTTCATTCAAATCATCGTTCAAAAAATGAAACGCATCCACATAAGGGTTCGCCTCCAGCACAGGCTTAAAAACCCGCTTCGTAAGGTAGTGAATCCGCACATTTTCCTTCTGCTGCTTCAGGCATCGCACCACCGGCGTAGTCAAAACAATATCTCCTATAGACGAAAAGCGAATAATCAGAGCCTTCATAGCTGGAAAGATACCGTGTCGTTTTCAATTTTCGCAGTAAAAAATCTCCCCCCTTTCCCCCAAAAGAAAAAACACCAAAGCACCCGCAAAGGACAGGATATAAAGGAGTGAAAAACGAGGAGAAAACAGAAAAAAAGGGGAGAAAACAGAAAAAAAGGGGAGGATTTGAGAGAAAAGGGGGTAGAATTTAGAGAAAAAAAGTAGGTTTTAGGGTAAAAGTTAAGGTGCGTAGCTTATTTCGCACCATATTTTTTCGCTTATAGTGCCCAGCTCTGCGCGCGCGTCGCTGCTTATGCCTATCAGCGCATTATGAAACGTTCCGTTTACAGGCAGCTTCCCTATTACCCGCGCATATATGGTTTTGTCGGCACCGGGGTTGTGAATTTTTATAATAGTGCCTCTTTTGGCCACGTTGTGAAAGGCAAAAAAGATATTGTTGGGCGATTTTCCGGCACGTTTAAAGAATGCTGCGGTTCCTTGTTCGTACAGGGTCACGGTTCCATCTTGGGTTTGCGCAAAAAATTGTTTTTCACCTTCGGTTAAAGTATCGGGCGGGTTTGCCGTTGTGTCGGGCAGGGGTATGTAAATGGTTTCTGTATATCTGCGGCGGCGGTTCGATGGGTCATCTTCCTCCACTCTTATTCTTGTATTGTCTTTTACTATGGTTTTTACGGGCGGCGTGGCTACGTTTGTGTTCGTAGGGTCGAAGCGCACCCACCCCACCAGCAATATTTGCCCTCGGCGCACATCGTTGGTCATCAGCCCGTTCCATTCTTGTATTGTCTTTTGGTTTACGTTGCTGGTTTTGGCTATTTTATAAAGTCCGTCGTTGGCTACTTTCAGATACAGGGGTTTTGCATCGGCGGTTTGCGGCTTTGCGTTTAAGAAATTGTAAGCCCCCAGGGGAATTTTAATGATGGCATTTGGCAGCAGCGGTTGCTGAAAGCTAATGCCATTAGCATCTGCCAGCATTGCAGGCGGCACATAGAACCGGCGCGCCACATCAAAGACTGTTTCTTTGGTTTTCACCTTATAGTTTATAGCCCAGCCGTTGTTATTATTATTGATTACAAAAATGCTGTCGGCTTTTTGTGCAAAAGCAGAAAGGGAAATAAATAAAGCGGCAGTGAGTACAAGATATTTCAGCATACGCTCCTTACTACAAAAACCATGTGGTTTGCGCGAAGATATTGGTTGTTGGCTTAGAATTTAACAGTCTTGGTTTTAAAGACATGCTTTGCGTTTACACAATATTATTCCCACATCGGCTATTGAAAATACCTATTTTTGCCGCCTAAAATTTATACCCCCAATGCTTCAGGCAACGGTTAACGATAAAAATACCTTCACCCTATCTGCCCACGAAAACCAATGGATGCTAAATGACACACTTGTAGCTATAGAAGTGCAGCAGCAACCCAACGGACTGATAAGTGTGCTGTATAATGGCAAAAGTTTCACCGCTATTGTAGAAAAAATAGACTTGAAAGGAAAGGAACTGGTATTGCGCATTAATGGCGAGCAGCATAAGGTAGTAATAAAGGAGGAAATAGATTTGCTACTGAGTAAAATGGGGTTGGATCTGAAAGCAATGCAAAAAACAGAACCTGTAAAAGCACCCATGCCGGGAATGATTCTCAAAGTATTGGTAGAACCCGGACAGCAAATAAACAAAGGCGACGGATTGCTGATACTGGAAGCTATGAAAATGGAGAATGTGCTAAAAGCAAATACCACTGCAACCGTTAAAGCAATAAAAGTGGAAGAAAGAACTGCGGTAGAAAAAGGCGCAGTGCTGATAGAGTTAGAATAAAATACCTTCAAACGTTTTTTTAGTTATAATCTTAAAATGAAACTTGTAAAATACTTTTTTGTTCTTCTGTCGTTGTTGGTTTTTGCAGATGCAAATGCGCAGGACTGGTCATATGTCTATATTCAGGGCGATAAGCAAATACCTTTTTATGTGAAGCTTGAAGGTGAAATGCTACCTCGCTACAGTAAGAATTATTACATCATCCCCCAGCTTGCCGCAGGCGCTATTCAATTGCAAGTTCTTTTTCAGCAAAATGAATATCAACCGCAAAATTTTAAAGTGCTTGTTCCTGAAAATGGACATAGAGGGTTTTTGCTCACTAAAAAAGATGGTGCATTTGCGCTTTATGATATTCAGCAGAAATTTTACCTGATGCCGGCAGGTGTAGGAGAAGATCGTTTGCCGGAAGTGGTGGCAAAAAACACCATTCAAAGCGGAGCAGCTACAGAAGAAAAAAGTATGCTCGATCAGGCTTTTAAAAACAATCCTAACGATCCTAAGTTTCTAAACAATGTGGTGCTGGAAAACGAACGTCCTGCCCCACAGGAAGTAACCTCACCTGCAACACCGGTAATAGAGCAACCCGTACAACAAACAACTCCACCTGTAGCAGAGCCGGAAACAACCCTTGTTACCGAAGAACCCACCATTGAAGAAGAACCAATAGCAACCCAGGAGGAACCAACGGTAGTAAATAATCAAAACACAGTAATCGAAGAACCTGTGAGTAGCGAACCAGAAAACATTGCTCCGGTAGAAACTACGCCAACAACACCTCTCGAACCAGAACAAACAACATCGCTCAATACCATACCCGAACAAATAGTTACCACACCACCCGTTTCATTTCCAGCGGCGCCGGCAACAAGAGAAGTAACTGTAAAACAGCAAGCAAATCCCGAGTGCCCCGAGCCAATTAGCCAGGGAGAGTTTGATAAATTATATTCAAGCACAAAAAACAGGGAAGACGATGAAAGCCGTATTTCGTATCTGATGAAAATAGCAAAGTCAAATTGCTATTCTACCCAGCAAATCTATTTTCTTACCAGAGAAATACAGGCAGAATCCATGCGTTATTCTTTTCTGAAAAAAGTATTTCCAAAAGTTACAGACCAGTATAATTTTCGCCAACTCGAAGATCATTTATTCAAAACGCTTGAATGGAAAAGCTATTTCCGTTTGATCTACCAATAATATCCATAATGAAGAAGATTTGTTTTGCCATTGTGTGCTGTGTATTTGTTTTTTCGTGCAAACAATCGAAAGAAGAATTGATCACCAAAAAATGGCAGGCAATAAGAGTAGAAAGTCCAGAGCTTGAAAAGCAAATTGCGGATTCACGCGTGTTTTTCGATACCGTTGGTAAAAGCACCGATGCTGCGACAAATGAACAGCTTTATGGCGCGCGGAATATGGACAGTATGCGTGTGATCTTGAAAATGCAACTCGACAGTTTCATTGGCTTACAGGCGTGGACTGTAAAGAATACCTGGCTCGATTTTCAGAAAAACGGAACTGTTGCAGCCGCCTTTGGCACTCAACCCGACACCGTAAAGTGGTATTTTGACGATGAGGGAAATCTAATGCTCGATGAATTGGAGCAGAAAGGTGCAGGCAGCAAAATAAAAATGGAAGTGGTAAAACTTGAAGACACTGCTCTTCACCTTCGTTTCAATGAAAATGGATTTGAAAGCGTAGCTATTTTCCATCCTGTGCAATAGCTCTTCAAAAGCGATTATCTTTTCCCGAAATGTAACATCCATTCAGGGGTACTTTCATAATTAAGTACCACCCTGTGCGGAGCAAAAATTGCTGCGACAAGGCTAAAATTGGAGTCTATTTCTTCAATGAAATTATTTTGACTCTTTTTAGAATACATCCCTATCTTTGCCGTCCAAAAAATTTCACTCAAAAGGAGGACTTACACATTGGAAGAAAATCAATTAACTAACAATCAAAATCAGCATCCTGAAACTGAAGAACAAACTCAGGACGTTTCTGCGGCTACAGCCCCACAGAACGATTACAAGCTCGAATCAACAGCCCACGATGATTTCGACTGGAGCGTTGACAAACGTAACGTAGCTTCTTATTCAAATGATAAGCGCGCAGAGCTTGAAAAAGTTTACGATACTACTTTCAAACAAGTATCAGATTCCGAACTGCTGAACGGCATTATCGTTGGCATGACAAAGACTGATGTTATAATTAATATCGGCTTCAAATCGGATGGTCTTATCTCCCTGAATGAGTTTCGCGACTTGAGTGGCAACATCAAAATCGGTGATGAGATTGAAGTAATGGTGGTAGAGAAAGAAGACAAAAATGGTCATCTTCACCTCAGCCGCAAAATGGCACGTGCTACACGCGCATGGCAGCAAATTGTTGAGTTTTACAAAACCGGCGAGATTGTTACCGGTACTATCACTTCTAAGACCAAAGGCGGTCTTATCGTGGATGTTTACGGATTGGAAACCTTCTTACCAGGTTCTCAGATTGATGTAAAACCGGTTACAGACTACGATCAGTATGTAGGAAAAACTATGGACTTTAAAGTTGTGAAGATCAATGAAGCGATCCGCAATGCCGTAGTTTCTCATAAAGCGCTGATAGAAAGTGATATTGAACAACAACGTAGCGTTATCATCGGTCAGCTTGAAAAAGGTCAGGTACTTGAAGGTACTGTGAAGAATGTTACCGACTTCGGAGCGTTCATTGATCTTGGCGGCGTAGATGGTCTGCTTTATATCACAGACATAAGCTGGGGACGTATTAACCACCCAACTGAAGTTTTAGAAAACGGACAGAAACTGAATGTGGTTGTTCTCGACTTCGATGACGAGAAAAAACGCATCAGCCTCGGTCTGAAACAACTTTCTGCTCATCCTTGGGATAGCCTCGTTGAAGACATTCAGGAAGGTGCAAAGGTGAAAGGAAAGGTTGTGAACATTGAAGATTATGGTGCATTCCTCGAAATACTCCCAGGAGTAGAAGGTTTGGTACACGTATCTGAAATCACATGGTCTTCTCAGCCTATTAATGCGAAGGAATTCTTCAAAATGGGCGACGAATACGAAGCAGTTGTAGTAACCCTTGATAAGGACGAACGCAAAATGAGTCTTTCTATCAAGCAGATGACTGAAGACCCATGGGATACTATCGAAAATAAATTCCCGCTCGAAAGCCGTCATAAAGGTGTTGTGAAAAACATTACCCCTTATGGTGTATTCGTAGAGTTGGAAACCGGTATCGGCGGTATGATACATATCTCTGATCTTAGCTGGATCAAGCGTTTTAATCACCCAAGTGAGTTTACCAAAACTGCTGAGGAAATTGACGTAATGATCTTAAGCATTGATAAGGAAAACCGCAAGCTGGCTCTCGGTCATAAACAACTTGAAGAAGATCCCTGGACAACTTTTGAAACTGTGTTCCCAATCGGCTCAATGCACGAAGGTCACGTAACAAAGAAGGATGAAAAAGGTGCATTGGTTCAGTTGCAATATGGTCTGGAAGCATTTGCACCAGCCCGTCACCTCCGCAAGGAAGATGGCAACAATGTAGAGAACGATGAAACATTGCCGTTCATGATCATCGAATTCGATCGCAACGACAAACGCATCATGGTATCTCATAGCCGCGTGTGGGAGCAAAGCAAAGCTGAAGAAAAAGATGCACAACGTAAGGCTGCGAAAGCAGACGATGAAAGCACTAAGAAAGCTGTGAAGAACGTTCAAAGCAAAGTTGAAAAACCGACGCTTGGCGATCTTGGCGCATTGGCTGCTCTGAAAGACAAAATGAAAAAAGCAGAAGACGAAGCTGATAAAAAATAAGCTCAGTCTTTTTAATGAAATGGAAGCCGTCTCAAAACAATTTGAGGCGGTTTTTTCATTTTTCGATGATGGAAAGTCGTGACGTTTTGCTGAAAGTTGAAGCGCAGTGTTTTACAACATCAGAGGCTTTCAAAAGCAATAGCCGTTATGTAAAAATTTCTTTGCAGCCCGAAAAGATTTTTCCGGCACAAATATGCCCTTGCATTTTTCAATTATTATCCGTCCCTTTATGTAAAGATCTTTTTTTAAACATGATTATTATTCGAAAGCAGCGCGCTTTTTATTGGTAAATAGACTGGAAGAGCAGAATGTTTTAATTAACTTTTTTTAAAAATTTTTTATGCATAAATCAGCTAAGTCGCTATCAAAGCGCAAGACCTTTTTGGTTTTTACAGCTATGTTTAGTACATCTGCTATCATAGCGCAACCAACATTACCGGAAACCAATATCTGGAACCTGCCGGGCATCAGTAATATGCACGATGTGGTTATCAACTGCGATATGCTGCAGTCCTATCAAAAAGAAGACGGTTCTCCCAGCACTATTAAAGCTATCGCCTGGGATAATGGAGAACGTTACCAGACAACGGGCAACCAGGCTGAAACCTTGGCTATATGTAGAAGATCATCTTGGTTTTACTCAAACTATTTCTCTTGGACAAAACATCAAACAACCAGACGTTGTGATTGCTAACAACATTGACCCGTTCGATGGCGCTACACCTGACTATATCGTTGCTGTGGTTTACGTTGAGGAAGTCGCGACTGGCAATCCATTAACCGACTACACAAGCGGTTATGTTCATCTGCGTACTTACGGTGTATATAATGTTGGAACAGCAGGATTAACGGTTACTCTGCTACAGCAAGTACCCTTAACATCTGTAGCTTCTTACACCGCACATGGTGCCGAAGATGGAAACCCCCATATAGATATGTGGACCAATACCGGTAAGCTGGTGAATGGCTTCCCCAGCTTGCGAGAGTTTGCTGTGTGCTGGTCGGAGGGATATTCTTATGTAAACTGCCCCCCACCCTTTCCTTCTCCCAGCCCTACACAGTTTCCGGGCAGGTTGATGTATAATTATGGAGATATCAACAGCCCCTGGACGGCAGGTGCTGGAACAGGAGTTGTAGCTGCCTTAGCTTGCAACGGTATGAGCGATATTGCGTGCTACTACGCTGTAGAGCAGATGCAGCAGTTCTCTGCTATTACTTTTGGAGGAGCTGTTGGTTGTACAGGGCATCAAGGACTGTATGTAATTGAAGACGTGTTAAAAATGACCTCCTCATTTGTGGGCTTGCCTGTTACAACGCTGAATTTGACTGATGCACCCAAGGTTACACGCATAGAAGCCATGAGCCAGTATGACCAAAGCAGTGGTACTGTAAGTAAATGGGTAGTGGCGGCCTCCATGCCTCAGGCTTTAGCAGGTGTTCCCTGGGAAGTATGGAGCTATGATAATCTGGGCAATGTAAATTTTCTTTCTACTAACTATGCTTGCGTTACTTCCGATACCGATGTAGTATCTCCCGCAGTAGCAGCAGGTGTAGGACCTGTATATAATAGCAATATTGGCAATACACAATATACAACTGGTTATTATCCGCGTGATTATAATTTTCCCTGGCCATTATTCCATATCTATTCACGCAGTGTAGATGTCTATACCGGAGTAATGTCGGCAAGCGAATTGCAGGTGGATAACAATGCGGTAAACTACGACTGGGACATCAACCGCATTTATGCGGTGAGTAATAGCAACAATACAGGCTATAATATTTTGAGCGCCTATTACGATGGCAACGACATACTTTGCAAAGAAAGCCCCAATGCTTTTGTGTATAAGCCCGGAAATACCACTACAATAAAGAATATTACCAATAATGCAGTGAAGGTGTTTCCAAACCCGGCGCACGATAGAATATATCTTTCTGCTTCCGTAAATAATAGCTATAACATTGCCGACATCACCGGAAAAACGATACTTACCGGGCAATATGGAAAAGAAGGTATTGATGTAAGCAAACTAACCGCAGGATTTTACATTGTAAGAATGAAGAACGGACACAATAATGTTTCTTCTCACAGGTTCTTAAAACAATAAAAATATAGCAGGTTGCCCATTGCAACCTGCTTTCTTCTTTTCAAATTTCTCTTATGAAGCCTCCATGATTAGGAATTCCAATCACACAGAGGCATGAAAAGAGCTATTCATTACTTCCTCTTATTCAAAGGTTTTAAAATTATTTTCAGATGAAAAACATCATCTCTATTCTAATTGTGTTTGTTATTTGTTTTTATGACACTGCGGCCCAGCAACCACCCCAGATCATTTGGCAACCACCTGCGGCGGCTGGGGGGGGGACGGAGGAGTTTATCCGCTACACCCTACTGGCGGTAAAATCCAGTCTATGTATAAACCGACCGAGTTATCAGGGCTTACGGCTGGTAGCATAACGGCGGTTTATTTGCAGGCTTCTGTCAACAGACCTAATGCCACTGCCTTTCGGAATATGACTGTAAAAATGTGTCACCAACCAGTGAATGAAAGCGGACCCAACCCCGATACGATACCTCATAGTGTATATCCGTGGGCGTTTTTTCCCTGCAATACGGTGTTTTATACACCATCGTTCGCACTTGCTACACCGATAGATAGCGGCGATTGGATCAAGTTTACGCTGCAGACACCTTTTCAGTACAACGGAACCGGCAATTTGCTCGTAGAGTTTTCGCAGGATTCAGGATCTATTGGCCTGCCCACTCCTCATACACTATGGTATGGACTTGCTAAAAGGACTTATTTAGCGTCATCATTCCCTTATTTCACAAGCAACTGGGGGCCAACAGGCATGGTAGGACATATTAACCTTATCGGTCTTGATATGGCACCCAATAGCGTGGGTAGTGTATCAGGTTTAAAAGACATGCAGCTTTATCCAAACCCTGCGCAAGACAGAATTTTTCTGCAATGGGATGCGGGTAAATCGGTCAAAGAACTATCGGTTACACTTACCAATGTCACCGGTGCTGTGGTCTGGCAGCATACTTATGCACATGCAGGTACCCGCTTTTCAGAAAGTATAGATGTAAGCAGGCTACCCCGTGGTCTCTACCTCGCAGAGCTAAAAGCCGACGGAGAAAAAATAACAAGGAAGCTGGTGTTGCAGTAAACGATATAAGCTGTGCAGGTATATGAAGCTGTCTCAAAAAGGGGCAGCTTCTTTGGTTATGTATGTTGCTAAAAATGACGGGGCGCGGCCATCTTCCTTCTAACATAGGTCGTCCATGCTGTATCATGTTACGCAATTAGTATTCAACTGATATTTTTTCTCTGGTATAATTCTTTAATCATTCAACTTCAATATTTCCATAAACAATAAGATTGATAATAAGCCGAGCAAGATTTTTGAAGCTTAGTTCATTGGCGGGTGCTTCACTACTTGTTCCCGAACTTCTGAAAGGCATCAGCAAAAACGAAAAATCTGAGGATCGAAAACTCATTATCATCCAGCTCTCTGGTGGCAATGACGGTTTAAATACCATAATTCCTTTTAGTAATGATATTTACTATCGCAACCGCCCCTCCATTGCTATTTCCAGAAATAAAACATTGCCACTTAACGATGAAACTGGCTTGCATCCTTCACTATCAGGACTGCGAAAACTATATGACCGGGGCGAAGTAAGCATTATCAATAATGTTGGTTATGCCCATCCTTATCGTTCGCATTTCAAAAGTCTAAACTTCTGGCACACTGCCAGTGCCCGCCAAAAAACAGGTTGGCTGGGAAGATACCTTGATTTGGCACCTGAACGAAAAGAACTTGTTTGTGAAATGAGCGAAACCAAAAGTCTTGCTATAAAAGGAAATTACCGCGAAGGAATAGCGTGGCAAACTACAAACTCGTCCGTGCTATTTTCCGCATACCCCGATACTCTGATTGGCAACAAATTGAAACAGGTAGCACAATTGATTAATTCAGAGTTGTGCCCAAAAGTATTTTATCTGTCGCACGAAGGTTTCGACACGCATATATCCCAAATTCCGACTCACGAAAAACTTTTATCGCAGCTCGATGAAGCACTCCATTCCTTCACCAAAGAACTGAGGGCTACCGACAAATTTAAAGATGTGGTGGTGGTTATCTTTTCTGAATTCGGCAGACGCGTAGCAGAAAATGAACACAAGGGAACAGACCACGGAGCCGCAAGCAATATGTTTTTGTTGAGTGGGGGTTTGAAAAAAGCAGGGTTGTATAATCCTCTGTCGAATCTTGAAGACCTGGACGAAGGTGATGTGAAATATGAAATTGACTTCAGACAAGTTTATGCAACTCTTCTGGAAAAATGGCTGGGTGCAAATGCTGGTTCCATTTTGGGTAATGAGTTTAATCAACTGAATTTCATCTAAACAATAGCGCCTTCCAACCTGCGTTTTTCTTAGTAATTTGTAGAAGCTTTTACGATAGTTCCATTCTTAAGAAGTTAGATTTTATGAGCATAATGCTACGATTCATGCGCTGTGTTGCAATAGCAATAATTTTTTCAACGACCTCCTCTTTCGCGCAGCAAAAAGCAAATCCTTACGTTGTAGAGATAAAAGGGCAACAAATCAATCCTGCTCCAAATGCGCAGCAATGGTTCGACAGCGTTCTCAAAAAAAATCCTACTCAGTCTGTACAGGTTTTATTACAGTTTCAGGAATTGCCTTCTGAATTTCAAAAGCAACAATTAGCGACTAATGGCGTCACCTTACTCGATTATATTCCGAACATGGTTTATGTTGCTGTCCTTCATTTTCCGTTAAAAAACCTTGATGTCACCGCGTTGGGCATCCGAAGTATTACAGAGTTTAAAAAAGAATGGAAAATTGATGATAGAATTATTAACGAGTTCAATTTGCGTTCCGGTAAAAGAGCGGTTGTTTTGCTTTCTTTTGTGCCCCAAACTTCTTTAAACGAGATTGAGCAATTACTAAAACAACATGAAGGTGCGGTTACTGATAAACGCTTTGCAGCAGTAAACACATACACTGTCCAATTACCACAAAATAAAATTTACGAACTCGCAAAAGATGTTCTTGTAAAATACATCAGCCTGCCCGCAAATATTCAACCGCTCAATAGTGACGCTCGCTCTTCGAGTGGGGCAAATCTTTTAAGCGCACCTCTGGCACCCGGTGGAAAAAATCTTGATGGCGGGGGTGTAAGCGTAGGAGTGGGCGACAATGTTTCGGCAATTTATCATGTGGATGCACGCGACAGAGTAATTAATTTCAATCCCGCCAATGCCACTATGCACGGCATTCATACTACACTAACTGTGGGCGGAAAAGGCATCATGGATCCGCGCACGCAGGGAATGGCTCCGTCGGTAAAAATCCTGAATCATATTTACGATTTGGTGTGGGCGCAAACCCCATACATGTATGCCGACTACAACATGACGATTACCAATAACTCTTACGCGGCAGTGTTGGGCGATCCGGTTTATGCAGGCACTTACGATCAGTATTCACAGATGCTCGATCAATTTCAAAAAGATTATCCTTATGTGCAGCATGTGTTTGCTTCGGGAAACGATGGGTTGTTACAGTTTAATTCTTTTCCCGCAGGCTATGGCACAGTAACAGGAGGCTATCAACCGGCAAAAAACATTCTCACTGTAGGAGCAATGACCAAATACGATACGCTGTGGCCAAAGACTTCACGTGGCCCTGTAAAAGATGGCAGGCTTAAGCCGGAAATTATGGGATATGGCTTTAGTATTTATTCGGGCGACATCTACGATATGTATGGCCACAGCAATGGCACAAGTATGTCTTCCCCTGTTGTTGCGGGAAATCTTGCATTAATAGAGCAGCGTTACAAACAGCTTTCCGGCAATCAAAATATTCCTTCCGATCTGCTAAAAACACTCGCCATGAACGGAGCAACCGACATGGGCAAACCTGGTCCTGATTTTACGCATGGCTATGGATTGATAAATACCTATCGTTCCATTCAAATGTTAGACAACAATTGGTTCAATATTGATTCTGTAAACAACGGTGCGACCAAAACGCACAACATCATAATACCTCCAAACACGGCACAGGTGAAAATAATGTTGTACTGGCACGATGATCCCGCGAGTCCTCTTTCGTCCACCGCCCTCATCAACAACCTTGATCTTGAAGCTAATTCTGGAGGCACTTCTTATCTCCCCTGGATTCTTGATCCGTCTGCTGGGAATGTTACCAACAATGCTGTGCGTGGTATTGATAACCGAAATAATTCAGAACAGATTACTATAGACAACCCATCGGCGGGCAATTGTTCCATCACAGTGAAGGGCACATTATTACCGGCGGGAAAGCAGCGTTATGTTTTAGCCTACGATTTTGTTCCGGCTGCGGTTAAGATCAAATTTCCGGTTGCAGGCAGTAAGTTACCGGCCAATGATTCATTGCATATTTACTGGGACGCTTCCGACAATCCTAATCCATTTACTTTGGAATATTCTGATAATAACGGAAGCAGTTGGAACGTGTTAAGTACAAATATTCCCGCTACACAAAAATATTTTTATTGGAAAACACCTAACATTAGTTCAGCGCAATGCTCTTTAAGGATAAGTAGAAACAACACTTCCATGCAAGATGCAGGCGGAAGATTTACCATCAATCCTGAACCAATACTTCAATTGAGCAACGATCAATGTCCCGGATATATAAGTATAAGCTGGAACAGCATTCCGAATGTTTCAGGTTATAAAGTGATGAGGAAAATCGGTGATGACTTATTACCCGTAGATACAGTAACAACCACAAACTATATTTTTTCAGGACTATCGCTCGACAGTTTACAATACGTAGCTGTGCAACCAATGTTTGGTGCAATATCAGGATGGAGAAGTAAGGCGGTGAGAAGATTACCAAACGATGGAAATTGTTCAGGAAATATTTCGGATGGCGACCTGATGGCTGATTCAATTCTATCGCCGCACAGCGGAAGATTACTTACCAGTGCTGCACTTACCAGCAATGAAACATTGTCTCTGCGCATCCGCAATCTTGATGATGTGGCCGTGAGTAATTATCGTATTTCCTATAGTATAAATGGCAATTGGCAATCACAGATTTCTTCCATGCCCATCCCTGCAAACGGAAGTATCATCATCAATATACCCGGACAAAATTTTGCAGCAGCAGGCATTTATAAAATAAGATTTGCGGTGGAAAATCTTGCGATGACCGACCTTGTAAAATCGAACGATACTATTACCAGATTCATCCAACAATTAAACAATGCTCCTGTAAATATCAACGCTTCGTTTACCGATGATTTTGAAAATGCACCTGCTTTTTCTGTTTTGAAAGACACTATGGGCGTATTTGCAAACGACCATTGGGATTATTTCAATTCAACAGATTCTGGAAGACTGCGAAGCTTTGTAAGCTCCGATGTATTGATCACCGGACAACGATCTCTTAGCATGGATCTTTTGCTGAACAAGAACGACAACCAAAATTATCTTACAGGAACTTTTAACCTGCAAGGATATAATGCAGCAACTACAGAAGCGCGCGTAGAATTTGATTATAAACTTCACGGCAAACCAAAATTTCTTGCAGGCAACGAAGTATGGATAAGAGGGAATGACACCGCACCCTGGCTGAACATTTATACGTTTGACACATCGGAAACTCCGGGGAAAATAATCAATACAGGTTCGCTTTCTCTCACCAACACGTTAGCGATTGCAGGGCAGGATTTTTCTTCCAATTTTCAGGTAAGAATCGGACAACGGGACACGTCAGTAATTGCAATGAACGAGTATGGAAACGGACTAACACTCGACAACTTCAAACTATACAGCGTGAAGAATGACGTACAATTGCTTGCTATTCTCAGCCCGTCAAAATTTAATTGCAGCATAGACTCCGCATCCCTTACTATTCAGGTTTACAACAGCGACAATCTTCCACAAGACACCATTGAACTTTTCTACCGAATGGATAATGGCGCGGTGGTGAGAGACACTATTTTTTCCCTTGCGGCGAAAGATACTGTTACGCATACTTTCAACGCGAAACTTAATACCCTTTCTATCGGTCAGCATACGTTAGATGTGTGGCTCAATGCAAAAGGAGATAGTTATTTGCCTAACGACAGCATCCTCAATTTCCGTTTCCGAAATCAACCCAATATAACTTCGTTCCCTTATCTTGAAAACTTTGAAACAAACGATGGCAACTGGTTTGCAGATGGCTTCAACAGTTCATGGCAATACGGAACCCCCAATAGTTTACGCCTAAAAAAAGCAGCAAGTGGAACAAAAGTTTGGACGACAAATCTCTCAGGAAACTATAACGACAATGAAGCATCTTATTTGTATTCCCCTTGCTTTGAACTTTCCGGTTTGCAAAACCCGATGCTAAGTTTCAGCCTGAGCACGCATATTGAAAACTGTGGCAACACACTTTGCGATGCAGCTTATGTTGAGTATTCGGATGATGGAACTAACTGGAAAAAATTGGGGGCAACGGGTGAAGGGTACAATTGGTATGGCGATCAGCAGGTTTGGAATGACAGTAGTTTACGGTGGCGCGTTGCTTCTATACCTCTTCCTAAAGATGTACCCTCATTGAAACTAAGATTCGTTTTACGTTCGGATGCGGGAGCAGCGTGGGATGGAATTGCAATTGACGACATACACATTTTCGATTTGAAACATCCTGTGTACAACGGTGCATCGGTTAAAGTATCTAATATTGTAAACTCCGGCGGTTGGACAGATTTTGTGAGTGGAAATGATATACTCGCGCAAATGCACAGCAACGCAAATACAGGAAATACGGACGTTTATCTTTACAATCATTCTTACGTTCTCAATCCTGTTCTACGGCATTATAATCTTCAACGCAACTATGTGCTTCAGTCTGCGCAAAATGCTGAGGATAGTGTTTCCATCCGGCTTTTTATTACAGATCAGGAGGTGGTGAAATTGGTAAACGATCAGAACTGCGATACTTGTGCACGCGCCGATGATGCTTATCGTCTGGGCATTACTCAATATAGTGATGCAAAAAAGAATCGTGAAAATGGTTCGCTTACCGACAATGTAAACGGCTCCTACATTTTCATTCCTTATACCGCCATACAATGGGTGCCTTATGAAAAAGGATACTATGCGCAAACGACAGTCGCTTCCTTCTCAGAGTTTTGGTTCAATACATCCGTACCGTCAAAAGGTCGAAACACAATAATGCTTTATCCAAATCCTGTTACCAACAATAAATTGAACGTAATGTGGAACGGCGTACCGGGCACAGAATTGAAACTGGTGATGTATGATGTGGTGGGCAGAAAGGTTTATGAGGCGGCATCTTTTTCCAACGACTTTGATGTAAAAACAACTTTTATTTTACCTGATCTCGAAACTGGAATCTATACTGTTCGTTGTTTTATAGACGACCAAATAAATACCTACAAAGTCCTTGTAACAGACTAAAGAAAACAGAAGAATTATGTACAAACTGAAGATTATCAACTCAACCGTGCGCCCCGGAAGAAAAGCTCCACATGTTGTAAAATGGATAGAAAGATTAGCAAACACCCACTCAGCTTTTGACGTAGAAGTGCTGGATTTGGCAATCATCAACTTGCCATTGATGGATGAACCTAATCATCCTGGTCTTCAAAAATACCAACACGAACATACCAAAAAGTGGAGTGCAAAAATTGAAGAAGCTGATGCGTATATTTTTGTAACCGCAGAGTACAATTTCAATTATCCTGCACCACTTCGCAACGCCCTCGAATATCTTTTCAAAGAATGGAATTATAAAGCAGCCGGCATTGTAAGTTATGGGGGTGTATCAGCAGGTACGCGCGCAGCAAATGGATTAAGAGGAGACCTTACGGTTTATAAAATTGTTCCGATCAATGAAATGGTGAACATTCCATTCTTTTCCAAACTAATAAACGACAAGGACGAGTTTGTGCCCACCGAACAATCTGAAAAAGCGGCACATGCCATGCTGAATGAAATTGCAAGATGGACGAAAGGTTTAATGACGATTCGACAAAGTATGTAGCATTTGTTCTTACGCTACCTTGACGAAAACCTCAGGCTAAAAAGCCAGTTCACGCCCGGCATTGGTCGGGCGTTTACAACTTGATAGGAGGCATTGAAAATGTTGTTTGCTTGTGCGGAAAATGAAAGAGAATCCGTTCGCAGTTTTAGCAAGTAGCTTGCCTGCACATTGCTTGTTTGGTAAGCATTGATAGCGCCGGTTTCATCCACATTCATGTATCGAAGTCCGGTGTAAGTATGGTTGTAGTTGAAGTACAGCGAACGGAAACCAAAGCCTGCATTTAGCTGACCGGAATATTTTGGTGTGTAGGGAATTTGTTTACCAATACTTCCATCATTGGGAATATGACTTGACATAGTAGTTGCAGCAATGTAGGAAGCATTAAAACCGAGGTACAATTTCCAGTCGTGCAATGCAAGTGAAAATAAATTCTCTGTTTCTATTCCTCTGCTGTGAACACTTGCAATATTGTGTGGTGTCCATATTGCGCCACCAAGCCAAATGATCCAATCCTCAATCACGCGATTGTAAACAGATACATCGTGCAGCAAAGAAAAATTGCTGATGCGCTTTTCGAGTTTGTAACCCGCATCAATACTCCACCCTTTTTCCGGCTTCAGATTTTTATTGCCACCAGGACTATAGTACAATTCATTCAATGTAGGCACTCTAAAAGTTCGCTGAAAATTTGCACGAATAGTGAAGCTTTTTGTAAAGGCATACGATGCGCTGATGCCCGGTAGAAAAACATTCAAACCATCAATCACTTCATCACGCAAATTCACAGAGGCTTTGAACTTTTCTTTAAGGTCGTTGTAGCTATAGGCAACTACAAGTGCGTATTTCTGTTGATTGCGCAGAATAGTATCCGGCTTCATCCACGAAATTTGCAACGGCGTAAAAACCATTAATTGATGACGTTCTGAAAATCTTTTTTTCCAGCCTGCTTCCACGAAACTTTGATACGAAGTGTTCTCCGAATTTAGTTTTATCGTGTCGTCAACAAAGTGCATTTTGTCTTTTAAAAAAGCAGCTTTTGCATAAAGATTTCCCAATAACGATTTTCGATTCCAATCAAGCATCAGCCGTAAAGATTCATCTCTTCGAATTTTCTCCGAGTATGCTTCAAACATCGCAGCAGGAATTTCTCGATAATAATTTTGATACCAACCTATGAAGCGAAGTGTGCTTTTCTCATTATGCCTGTAAGCGATTTGCTGCTGTAGTGCGAGTCCATTTAAGTGTGCATTGCTTGTCCTCTCTGTTTCACCGAGATCATTTTCATACTTAAAATTGTTGCGCGCAGTTTGTGCAAAAACATTAGTGCTGAAATTGAATTTTCTTTTCGCAAAACCAATCTTTCCTCCCGCCTGATATTGCCCGAAGCTGCCTGCTCCTAAAGCAAATTCATACTGAAATTTTTTTTGAAAGGAAGGAGCATCACTCTCTAAAAGTAAAGCCCCGCCTATGTTTCCACTGCCCCAGAGCGCAGCTGAACTGCCATATATGAGATGCAGTTTGTTAATCATCGAAACAGGCAACAAAGAAATATCTGCCATTCCAAGCGCCGCATTATTGATCGGCACACCATTCCAAAACACCTGCGATTGTGCCGCAGACGAACCGCGAATATTCAATGTGGCAAGTCCGTTTAGACCATAAGATTTAATGAACACAGGTGTTTGTTGCGAAAGCAAATTTGCAACCGATTGCATTCGGTATTGCTCCAACGTAACACTGTCAATGGTCGTAAGTTTTTGACCGACAGAAAAATTATTCAGGCGTTCATCCTGAGAAGGATTTTTTTTATCACGGACGTGTATTTCCTTCAAAGTATCATCATTCTTTTGCGCACCACTTCGTTCAACAAAGGAAAAAAGCACGGCAATAAGCAATGCTATTCTCAAATTTTTTCGAACAATATGGTTAGGTAACATCTTCACTTTAATCGCTAAAGTAGAAATGACCTACGCCTACTCCCGTGTTGAATTGCTTTTTCAAATTTCCTTTTGTATCGTAAATCATCACGGAGCTTTTCTGTGTAAAACCTTTTGGATCGCCGACATAAATATCGCCGTTCGGGTGGATGGCAAGCGCCCAAAAATATTGTCCGGCGTGTGCGGGAATAAAAGGAATGGAAGGAAGACTGTTATCATGAATGGACATGCGATAAATGCCGTTGTGTTCCGCGCCCAAAAAATTATTCACTTCAATAAAATAGATCGAATCCTTTGCGCTATTCAGGAGTGGCTTTACAGGATCAGCATTGGCAGGAAAAGAATAAGTTCTCAGAATATGCTTTGTGTTCGGATCTACACGCGTCCAAAAAGCAGGCTTGCCCTTTGCAACATTCCCCGAAAGAATCCAAAGTTTCTGCTCCTTATCTATCAGCACTTCCGATGGTGCGCGACCAGCTACTTCAAAGCTATCTTCCAATTCATCATTCATTGTATTGATCACATACACTTTGCCGGAAGCAGTATCCCAGGGACAAACGTAAAGTTTCTGATTATGCAGCAACATTCCCTCCGTATTGATAGCAGACAACTCAACACTGCCGGTTACCGTGGACGAAGCTGGATCGAAAACAAACACTTTGTTGGTGTACATAGAAGATACATAAGCCTTGTGTTCATTGATAGGCAAAATATAACGCGGTTTAGCAACAGCAATCTGTGTACTAAGCGTAAGGTCTTTATTCAATACTACAATCTTGTCGGAATTATTGATAGCGAGATAAAGCTTATCACCTATCCAGGTCATGCTTTGAAAAACATCGCCGAGGTTTTTGCCGTTGATGTTTTTATAAACATTCTCATAAAGACTGTCGGTTTCAGAAAAGTAAACATCCAGCCTTCCATTACCATTTCCGTAGCTTCCTTCGCACACAATAAATGTCTTTTTCCCCTCCGTAATTACAGGTGCCGCTTGCTTGTCGTCTTTATTGCACGAAGCGAAAGCAACCGCAAAAACCACGATCATTAAAGCTTGGTAATACGCTCTGTCCATCTTACACCTTTGCTGTTTACAAAATTCAAAAGGTACATGCCGCTCTGCAATTCACTTAAAGGAATTGTTTGCTGACCAATCACCCGAAACTGCTTCAACAGTTTACCGGTTACATCCATCAAGGAAACGTTGAGTACCTCTTCCGTTTTTACAGTTAGATAATCATTCGCGGGATTTGGATAGATCAAAACAAGCTGACGATCTATCGGGTTTATATTGTTTGTTGCAGACTGATGAATGACGCCAACCGCATCGAGATCGAAACCACCGATTGGAAAATTGGTAGGATAAGGATCGTTGATCTTGTTGCCTGCGGTATCGTAAGAAGCATGTTCGCCAATCGAACCCACTACGTCCACAATGCGAACATGCGTGATGTGATTGATGTTTAAACCTGCAATGCCTGAAAGCTCCTGCAAATCGAAAGGTGTTCCATAATTACTCACGTATTTTCCGGCAAGGTTATTCACCCAACGCGCATTCATATAATTTTGACCGGTTACACTCGAAAGTTGCGAAGTGGTTTGCGTAAGAGATGAAGCAGGGAAACGAAAAAAGTTTATTCCATCCGAACTCACCTCTACAAAAGCAAGTTCCAGAAAAGCTTCTTCACTGTTGGAAGGATTGTAAAAGCCATTTTCAAAAACTGCGAAGTCGTAACCATTTCCATTTACGATTGGGTTTGCGAAAGTCAATGTCGCCACGCCGCTATCGCCGAGGCTCACCACAAAATTATCTACTGCGCCCAAAGCAAGACTACTATCGCCGGAAGAAACATAACCAAGCGAAGCTTGTGCAATATCAAGATAGCCGCGCTTTACCGTACAGTGTGTAGCCCATGAAACTATCTGCGAACTACTTGCCGCAATTGCGGTAGTGCCATTAGCGCCTGCTTGTGGTGCGTATTGGGCGCGGGCAGTTAGAAGTGAGAAGTGAGAGGTAAGAAGTAAAAGGTAAAAAAGGTGTTTCATCCGAAGTCGTTTGTTGTTTAAAATGATAGTTCCCGAGTGCCGTCAGGTATTTCCACCTCCTGTGTGCAGTCGGTATTTCCACCTCTGTGTGCCATCAGGTGTTTCTTCCTCGCGCGTTCCGTCAGGTGTTTCCACCTGACGTTGGTGTGCCGTCAGGTGTTTCCACCTGATGATTCCATGCTAACTCCTCCGTTTTTCAGCCATGTCGGGTGGAAACACCCGACGACACAGTAAAAAAGGTGTTTCATGTTATTGTTTTAAAAAACGAACAGATTGCTTTTGTGAGCCGTTATCAAATTGCAACACGTACATACCGTTTGGTAAATGAGTTACAGGAATAGTTAGTTTTTCATGCGCGGGTTTATGCACAGACAATATTTTTCCGGTCATGTCTATTAAAGAAACTGCTATTATTCCAGCATCTTTCAACTCTATAAAAAGCTGATCGCTTGCGGGATTCGGATAAACTTTTGCGGAGAAATTTTGTGCGATATTATTAATTGAGTTTGGCAAAATCTTATACGACAGATCATCCAGACAAAAGTATCCGGGCGTGTTCATACCGAACTGGCCAGTGTCTGATGAGCTTAATGTAACCAGCAAACTATCCGCCATGTAAACAGCGCCAAGTCCGAACCATTGCCAGTCGTTTACGATGTAATCGTTCGCATTATTCGTGTCGCGGAAATCGGCAAGATAAAATTCTACACTGTCCTGCTGCAACTGACCGGAAAGATACCTGCGTACTGTAAGCTTAAACCAATCGGGATCGTCTCCTGTTGCTCCGCCAAATTTCTTAGCTACTAAATAGCCATCCCTCATGCTATTGTAAGTGTAAGTACCGTTGGTTAAATAAAAGCCATCCCAGATAAGCGTACCGGCCTTACTTTTTATAATATTGGACGCACCATAAGCAACAGCATAGTTGCTGGAGTTATTCACTCCTATCGCTGTCTTTGCAGAATAATCATTAGTCCATCCGCTGGTAACACTGTCCGTCATATTGGAATAAGCAAAACCATAGCTCCAGAAATTTGCTCCCCAACCCGTGTCGTAAACACAAGGAAAATAAATGTCGAAATCGGAGAAGCCCACATCTGTGCCAGGCGCAGAGAAGTTGACATAAAACGTGTCTGTCTTTGGCAGACTCAAGGTGTCGAATGTTACAACATGCGTTGTAAACTGTGCATTTGCAAAACCGATGGCAGCAAATGAAAACAAGAAAGAGAGTAACGATTTTCGCATATAGCATTTGGTTTTAGAAACAATGTTATATGCTGCAATAAGGAAACTTTTCAAGAAAGAGAAAGCAAAAACGCTCATGCCTTTTCTTACCTGTGCTTTTATTCCCGAAAGCAGCAAAGTAATTTTTTTGCAAAAGGCAGGTCTTCTGACTTGCTTCATCTTTTGTGCCTTCCCGTTTCAAATAAACAGTGGCGTGGAGATACAAAAGACTTTTAAAGAAGCTTACAGCATCGGGTAATGTTCAGGACTTGCACCTGATTCCCTTTTCGTTCCGGTATGCGCGGAAACCTTTGCGAGGCAAATGTAGAAAAGTTGGGGGAAAGAGCAAGGGGAAAAATTTATACAGTAGTTGAAATCCTTTGCCTTACCGCCTCATACAATATCATCCCCGCAGCTACAGAAACGTTTAAGGAATCAAAATTCGTTACCATTGGTATTCTTATCAAAGTGTCTGCTCGCCTAATTACGTCTTTGCTAATGCCGGTGTCTTCTGCACCCATCACAATGCAGGAAGGTCCGCTAAAATCAGCTTCATAAACCGGAATACTTCCCTTCATTTGTGTGCCGAGCACCTGAATGCCATTTAATCTTAAAACATCAATTGCCTGCGGAACGGAAGGAATTCTGCACAACATGATTTTTCTAAGCGCGCCTGCCGATGTTTTGATAGCTTCTTCTGTAAGGGAGGCAGAGGATGAAGTTGGTAAAATAATTCCTTGCGCACCACAGCATAAAGCGGTTCTTGCAATAGCGCCTACGTTGCGTACATCTGTTACACCATCCAGCAACATAAATAAGGGAGTTTGTCCCTGTTCCACCACATGAGAAATGGCGTTTTGCAGATCAATATATTGAAGCAGACTTGTCCAGGCTACTACACCCTGATGCTGTGCTTTTGTAAGATTATTTAGTTTTTCAATTGGCACCAGGCTCAGCGGAACATCATTTTCCTTTGCAAGACGTTTTAACATATTAATGTCTTCCCCTGAAGCAGAACGGAGCAAAAATATTTTTTCGATGGATGAGCCTTGTTGTAGCGCCTCGATCACGGGCTTTCGACCAATAAGCAGGGGTAGCGAGCGCGCACGTTTCATGGGGTAAACCTACAAACAAAAAGCGACAGACTTTTGATCTGCCGCACTTCAATTATCATTTGATCTGCTATCCCATATTATGAAACACACGCTGCACATCATCATCTTGTTCTAACCGCTCTATCAGTTTGAAAACTTCATCCGACTGCTCTTCACTTACATCAACTGTATTCAAAGGAAGCCATTCAAGTTCGGAAGATATAGGTGTAATATTTCTCTCTTCCAAAGCCTTTTGCATGTTTCCAAAATCATTAAATCCGCAACGAACGATAAGATTTCCCTCGCTGTCTTCCCCCAGTTCTTCAAGTCCTGCATCTATTAATTCCAATTCAAGTTCTTCTGCATTAAGTCCATCATGATTGAGTTTGAAAACGCCAAGATGTTTGAACAAAAATGCTACCGAACCACTATTGCCCAGGCTACCCCCACCCTTGTTGAAATGCGACCGGACATTTGCCACCGTGCGGGTATGGTTGTCCGTTGCAGTTTCTACAAGTAGCGCTATTCCATGCGGTGCATAACCTTCGTACAAAACTTCATCATAGTTGCTCGTATCTTTTCCCAGTGCATTTTTAATGGCTCCTTCAATGCGCTCTTTCGGCATGTTTACTGCTTTCGCATTCTGCATAATCCGACGGAGCATTGGGTTTACATCCGGGTCCGATCCACCTTTTTTCACAGCAATAGCAATCTCCTTTCCGATACGGGTAAACTGCTTTGCCATGCGGTCGTAACGCGCAAACATTTTAGATTTCCGGACTTCAAATATGCGACCCATAATTCTTGATAAATGATTTTTTAAGTGCGCGCAAAAATAAGATTGTTTTTAGTTGGATAATGTTTGAAATTGTTTGAAAAGCAGAAAATATTAAAAGCTCTATCGCCCTCCATTCCACAACTTCCAACCCTTTCCAACAATTTTATTGCTGCGCTTCCTGTTCCCGCATCATGATTGCATTTGCATTGTTCATAGCCTGCTGCGCACCATTCATATCGCCTTTGGCTTTGTAAAGCTGCGAGAGTATTTGATAAAACTGCGCATTGCCGGGATCGAGTTCTGTGGCTTTAGTGAGTGCGCCAATTGCGGGATCTATTTGCCCGATGGAGGCTATCGCAATTCCATAATTCGCCCAGGCATTTTCATCATAGGGATCAGCTTGTACATACGCTGCATATTGTTGTGCCGCAGTGGCAAAATCTTGTTTTTGCAATGCTTCGTTCGCTACAATTCCTGCTTTGCTTTTTCTTTCTAAAACTGCCGAAAGCGTGATGCCATCCACTTCTATTTTATGCACAGCATTTGCAGGCGGCCATTTATCGTTTTGCAATTGTTCGGGAGAAATGTAGCGCGAGTAAGTAACATAGTAATCCCAGTCTTTTGTATGACGGTCATTGTAGCGAACGTAGTAGTAACCGATCCAGCTTGTGTCTTTCGCAAAGTATTTATCGAAGCCCAGCATGTTTGATGCAACCAATACTTTTTTACCTGGTGTGCGTTTTGCATTTTTCAATATCCACTTGCCTGCTTGCAAACCACTGTTTTGGTAATAGTCTGTATCGTAATAGCCGTGTGCACCCTCTATGCCGCCCACCAATTCGTTGAAATAAACATATTGGTTAGGATGTGTACGAAAGGTCCAGATAATGGCGGGCATCAAACCTACTATTGCAACGATGACAGGAATAAATCTCAGTTTTTCATTTTTCAAATAATTTCCAATCAAAGGCAATCCAAGTGCGGACATCGAAACCCAAAACGGATAAATGAAAAACAAGTGTCGCCATGTATCATGCACGCTCGATTTTTTATACGCCATGTAAAGCGGCGTGAAGAATGCTGCAAACACCAGAAACACCACCACAAAAACTCCGTACTTCTTTTTCGCCTCCAGTATTAATATCAAGAAAAGCGCTACCCCAATAATCACAATAAGCGGGTTAGAAATCAGTATCCATTTAAACTCATAGTACCACGGTTGCGCATTATTGGGCCGAAACACTCCTTCAAAAAACACCCGCAGCGTTACACTACGATTCGTCATTTCTTTGAGCGAAGCAATAGGATTTGAAATAGGCGACTCAAGTCCCCATGGCCACGTGAGCAACCCAATTATATAACCGCCTGCAAGTCCGGCAGCAAGAATAAGCACACCCTTTTTCAGCAGCTTATTATTCTCCGCAGTTACAAGCGTTTTAAATTCTTTATTCGTAAAAAAATAAAGCAAGGTCATTACTCCGAAATACGCCACCTGAAGAATACCACCCGCAGAGCGCACACCAAACGCAATTCCAAATCCTATAGCAATGCCAATGGTATAACGCCACGCTTTTTTCGGAAAACCCTGCAACAACGCCAGCCAGTAATACATGCCCATTATAAACCCACAACCCAGCGGAATATCTTTCGGGTTATTCATGCTTTCACCAAAAATTCTTGGAGAAAAAATAATGAACAGCAACGCCACCAAACCCACACTCCACTTGCCACTCAATCTATATGCAAACAACCCCGTAAACATCATCATCAACGCGCCCATCAGTGCATTGAAAAAATGGCGAAGAATAAGAATAGGAATTGCAGGAAACCATTGATGCAATATCTCCGTCAGAAAATCGAAAAAGCCGCCATAAAATTGCTGCCCCACATACTGCAAACTTTTATCGTCATAGTTCAGGGCCTGCTTGTCGCCGTTGAAAAAATAATTCCAGATGTCGCGGCCGTATTCTATCTGCAACCATTCGTCGCCACTCTGCCCGTAATCCTTACTCAGCAAAGGCATTACCACCAAAATGATGGCGCTGAGAATGTAAAAAGAAACCTTCCAGTATTTCGATTCTGTGGTAGTAATTGAGGCGTGTTGCATACAGTGCAAATGCTTTTTGAAGAAGCGTAAAATTAATAGAATAAAGATTCTATCAAAGGAAACAAACTTCCATAAAACGCTTACTTGTCTATCTTTACCGCCGTGTAAAAAACCAGTGCGCGCATCCTTATGTTCATTGCCAATTTGCCCATCTATAAAAAACTCACACAGCAGCGTTCCATCACATTTGCGCAATACCTCGCGCCGCTCATCCCCAATGGCTCGCACCTGCTCGACTTTGGCTGCGGCAATATGTATACCGCGCGGCAATTGCTAAATCATCTTCCTAATCTCAAGATCACCGGCTTCGACATTATCCGCGATCAAAACCTGAGCGATGAAATTCTTTCCGACAAAAGACTTGCCTTTCAGCTAAGCGGAGAAAAAGGAATTGACGCACTTGAAAATAGTTTCGATGGTGCCATTGCCCTTGCCACCCTTCATCACACCCCCGATCCTGAATATTTTCTTTCGGAACTAAAACGTGTGGTAAAGCCCGGCGGCTTCATTATTCTGGTAGAAGAAATGGCAATAAATCTGCTCGATAAAGTTTATATCTCGGTAGAAGATTGGCTGCTGAATAAAATGAAAGAGGGCGTGCCGGTTCCGCTCAATTTCCGCTATCACAAACAATATTTGGAAGAATTTAGAAAGCAGGGTTTGAAGATAGAATTTCATGGTTCGGTGCGCCCGTTTCCTACCATGATGCACCATTATGTTTATAAGCTGGTGAAGGAGTGAGGGATGAATGTTGAGGGGTGAGGGTTGAGGATTGAGGAATCCGAGTGACCTGATAATAGCTACCCGGCTGGGGGCAAAAAAAAACAACGCCATTTCTGACATTGCCTTTTTTATAAACAGATTTTTGAAATTTTATTCGCCTTCTGCAGGTGCGGCTTGCTCTTCGCTTGCCTCGCCTTCTGCGGTGGCAGTTTCAGTTTCGGCGGCGGCAGTAGCCTCGGCAGCGCGTGCAGCATTTTTCTCTTCTACACGGCGCACAGATTCGCTCACTACTGCGTGGCGTTTCTCTTGCTTGTGTTTACGACTTGCCTCCTGGCGGCGGGCTACTACTTCTTCGTGCTCGCCATTCCATGATTCAAATTTTTCCCATGCGGTCTTTTCATCAAATAGACCGAGGGTTACGCCACGCATCAAATGCTTGAGGTACAATACCCCTTTGAAGGATAGGATGCGGCGGCAAGTGTTTGTGGGCTGTGCGCCATTTTGCAACCAATACAGGCTACGCTCGCGGCTAAGGCGAACGGTGGCAGGCACGGAAAGCGGGTTGTAAGTACCGAGCTTTTCAATGAATTTACCATCGCGCGGGGCGGTGCTGTTTGCAACTACAATAAAGTAGAAAGGGCGTTTCTTAGAGCCGTGACGCTGTAAGCGAATTTTAACTGACATAAATAATAGAAATTATTTGTGTTGAACAAAAAAGTTTTTAGGAGGGCGAAGATAGGCAAAAATGGAAAAGGGAAAAGAGAAAGTCTGAAAAAATTTATTGACTACTTTTTTCCAAACGGCATTCCTGCGCCCATACCGGGCATACCCATACCGGGCATCATGCCTTTCATTTTACCCATTTGTCCCATCATTTGGCGCATTTGTTCAAATTGTTTCATAAATGCGTTTACTTCCGAAATTTCTTTTCCGCAGCCTTTTGCTATGCGTTTTCTTCGGTTTCCATCTATAATATCGGGGTTCTGACGTTCCTGAGGGGTCATAGAATTGATGATGGATTCAATGCCTTTAAATGCATCGTCTGAAATGTCAATGTCTTTGATGGCTTTTCCAATTCCGGGAATCATGGCGAGCAGGTCTTTCAGATTTCCCATCTTTTTTATCTGCTGGAGTTGTTCTTTAAAATCTTCAAAGTCGAACTTGTTTTGCCGTATTTTCTTTTCGAGCTTCTTAGCCTGCACTTCATCAAACTGTGCCTGAGCGCGTTCTACAAGGGTGGTAATATCTCCCATGCCCAATATACGCTGCGCCATACGCTCAGGATAAAAGACATCGAGTGTATCGAGCTTTTCTCCCATACTAACAAACTTGATAGGCTTATCTACCGTATATTTAATAGATAATGCAGCGCCACCTCTTGTATCTCCATCGAGCTTTGTAAGTACAACTCCTGTAAAGTCTAAACGGTCATTGAAAGCTTTGGCGGTATTTACGGCATCTTGTCCCGTCATTGAATCCACCACAAACAAAATTTCCTGAGGATTTACCGCAGATTTAATGTTTGCCACCTCCTTCATCATCACCTCATCTACGGCCAGTCGCCCCGCAGTATCTATAATAATGATACGATTACCATTTTGCTTTGCATGTGCAATGGCGTTTTGTGCAATTTCTACAGCGTTCTTGTTTTCCGGCTCACTATAAACAGGAACTTTTACCTGCTCACCCAACACTTTCAACTGATCTATTGCCGCAGGACGATAAATATCGCCAGCCACCAAAAGTGGATTTAATCCTTTTTTGCTTTTGAGAAAATTTGCGAGTTTACCGGAAAAAGTAGTTTTACCACTACCCTGAAGACCTGCAATTAGAATGATGGTAGGTTTTCCTGAAATATCTAATTCCTCTTCTTTACCCCCCATTAATTCGGCAAGCTCGTCCTTTACAATCTTCACCATCAATTGTCCGGGAGATACCGCCGTTAGCACCTTCTCCCCCATTGCCTTGTCCTTTACCTTATCCGTAAATTCTTTTGCAATTTTATAGTTTACATCCGCATCAACGAGTGCTCTGCGAATCTCCTTTATCGTTGCCGCTACGTTTATCTCGCTTATGCGACCTTCACCTTTTAGCTGTTTAAACGCGGAATCAAGCCGCTCACTCAGATTATCAAACATATTCCTATCTTAAAAAGAAGCGCAAATTTAATTTAATTCAAACAACTACGCAGCCCTACTTTGGTGGGATTGGTTTATTGCTAATTTTGGAACGCTCCGTTTCTTTGCACAAGCCACCTTTTATATGATCTCAATTTCTGCCTGCATCATTACTTACAATGAGGAAAAGAACATTGCCCGTTGCATAGAAGCAGTGAGGAAAGTGGCAGATGAAGTAGTAGTAATAGATAGCTTTTCGACCGACAAAACCGTGGACATCGCAACCCATCTCGGCGCAAAAGTGATGCAGCGAAAATTTCTCGGTTATGGAGATCAAAAGTTTTTTGCACAGCAACAAGCTTCGCACCAATGGGTACTTTCAATTGATGCAGATGAGGTAGTGTCTCCTAAACTTGCCGAGAGCATTTTGTTTATAAAAACTAATCCGAAATTCAATGCTTATAAAGTGGATATTCTTCCCAACTATTGCGGCAAATGGATCAGGCACTGTGGGTGGTACCCGCAACCCAAGCTTCGTCTTTGGAATAAAGAAAAAGGTGCGATGCTGAACGACAAAGTGCATGAAGGCATAGAACTACACGATAAAAATGAAAAGATTGGTCGGTTGAAAGGAGATTTGCTGCACTATAGCTACGACAGCATTTCAGATCACCTTCGGAAAATTGAGCATTATACAGAAATAAGTGCGCGAGCAGATGTAGCACGAGGAAAGAAAGTAAGTTTCCTGAAAATGGTAGTGGCACCGCCGCTTCAATTCTTAAATGATCTGATTTTTAAGCTGGGTTTTCTTGACGGAGAGTTTGGATTTATTGTCTGCAAAAACAACGCATTTGCTTCGTTCATAAAATATGCAAAGACAAGACATTATAGCCGTCTGAAAAAGGAAGGAATCAATTTTTGAAATTTAAAACGCTGCTTGAAATAATGATATCAAAAGAGCTTAAAGCTTTCAGGCAAGGTAATCTTTAAGTTGAGGTTGGTAACAAAACTTGTACCTGCATTTGTGTAATTGTGATTAATGCCTCCATACATGCTTACCCAAAAACCATCGTAAGGATTTACCTCGGCACCGAGGCTTAGAAAAGAGTAATGACTTCTTTCGATCCCTACATATTGGTACTGCAATTCTGCATATCCTTTCAATCTATTGGAACCACTCATGTAACGTAACGGCAGTGAAACTGTGGTGTAAAATTCATTTTGCTTTTTCACTACAAAATTATCGCGGCGAGCTTCAGCATTTATGCCCAACAATACCTGTCCTGATTTTCCTGCCCTAAGCGCCCATGTCATCCAAAAGGCATACTTGTTTAACTGCACATTTTTCAGAAGCGAATCGCCCCCCGATCCTACCACAGCAAAAGCTACATCCAGCTTTTGCGCATTCCAATTGCGTAGTTTATAATCTTGTTTCAAAGAGTCAAGCTTTGCCATAAAAACCCGTTGCGCTTCCATATCAAAAAGCAAATCATCGAATTTGGTTTTCAAAACAGGGTTCGACATAATTCTAAATTCATAGTCAACCTTATTGGTATCAATACCATGTTGGTGGGCAAATGTTGCAAGTGCTTTTCTTGAAGCCATTCTAAAATCGCCAAGAGCCATCACTACATTTTGCAGATAGGCTTTATCAGTTGTCATGTCTCCTTTGTTGATGAGGTTGCTTCTCAAACCAATTGCCATGCTTCGTCCCAAATGAGGAGCTCTATTAGCAGCCGTGCCTATCGAAACCCGAAAAGTTTTCAGCCACTGCGCTTTACTATACGACCGGATTACATTTTCAATAGGCCGCGTTGCATTTAAAAGCAATGAAGGAGTAAGTTCCATGGCAAAATCTGTGGGTAGTGCAAACTGACCATTTTGATAAAACTCAGAAACAGATACGGCAAAAGCTTGCGCTGTGGAAGGTCGAAGAATGGCCGAAGGATCAGTGCCCATCGCTTTGAAAGCTGGCATGTCGGGCACAACAAAATTGAGCCGCAACATGCCAAGCATTACAGAATCTCTGCCTTGCGATTTTGCAATGAAAGAAGAGAGCAAGCTAACCAATATGATGGCTGCTTTTTTCATTGACTCACGATGCAATAAGTTTAATGAATAATAGAGAATACTGTCCTTTGCCTGTCAGCACACCCGACTCATGTGCATATCCAAGTATGTTACCATCCTGATGCAATTCCAGTACAATATCGTATTGGGGATAGCTGGCAAAATCCTGACCGACAAAACCTGTTTCAAGTATCAGTCTTCGGCCATCATTTAAAGAAACGGGCTGAGACAAAGCAGCGCAATCGTCTTCTACATTGGTGTTGTCTCCTACTTTCAGAATCGTGCTTTCGTTGCTGTCTTTTAGCCGCAACATCATACTGTAGTTGGCGATCATTACTTTGGAGTGAGTAAATCTTGCAGAGGCAACGATAGCTCCTCCTTTGGGGTTAAAATAGACTTCCTTCATAGGTGTTTAAAGTTGAATGATGAAATGGTTATGGTTTCTCCTTTTTTATCCAAGAGGAACTTGCTTGTTCATTTGCTACACATACACTTTTCCGTTTTCAAAAAGCCCTCTCACATGCGCTACACCATCTACCGTGGCTTTGTGTTCGTAATGCGGATAGTCGGGAAATGAAATCCAGTGTCCGCCCCACGCCAGGTTGGGAAAATGGGGCATAACAAGCGTAGCAATGTCTTTGTAAGGCTTGAGCGTAGTGAGGTATTTTCCTCCTTGAAACACACCGATGTCCCATGCAATACCGAAGTTGTGGTTGCTTTGTCCACCGCGCGCATTTGTTACCCGCTTTTCAGTATTTCCATAGCGTCCTTTTCTGAAGAGCGCTTCCTGTTCTGCATAAGTCCGTGTGCCGGATATAATACGAACATCAAGTTTTGCATCCTGACATAGTTTCAAAAATTGTCGGGCAAGGGTCTGCACTTTGGGCGCTAATGTTATAAGGTTTGATTCGCTTCGATGATCGAACGAACCAATTTGCTTCGCAATATTCTGGCTGTGTTGCATAAAAGCTTTGTCGGCGGCATCCGTTTTTGGACCCCACACGCCATCGAGCTTGCCTGTATAAAAGCCGTGACTTTTTAGAAACCTCTGGTAGAAAAGCTGATCTTGTTTTAAGAATTGATAACTCATAGCTGTGTGTGTTTTATGTGTGACTAACTACCTAACGTTTACCTCCATTGCCACCGGACAATGATCGCTTGCTACCGGACTTTTCTTGCCAATTCCATCGAGTCGTTTGCCCGTAAACTGAGTGCAATTCGTTCCCAAACCACAACGGATAATAACAGGCTTTGCGGGACTGTTTTTTGCCAGACGGGAGGAAAGCAAAATGTAGTCGAGCTGCGAAACAGACTTTTTATCACTCCACCAATGCGTCCATTGCTCCTCAGCAGGCAGGCGGGTTTGTACTACATTTTCCAGCCAGGGCTGATCGAGCAAAGGCTTTAAACCTGTGCTTGGTAAATAATCATTCAAATCGCCCAACACGATAAAATTTTCCTTTGCCAGTTTGCTTCCGAATTTGTCTTTAATTATCTGCACCACCTGTTCGCTTTGCTGCCTGCGTTTCGCCATAGTTTTTTGTCGTCCGTTTGCAGGGTCCGACTTGTCCAACATGCTTTTAAAATGGTTGATGAAAAGTGTAAGCGGCACACCGTTCACATTGTATTCTATCTCCAAACAATCGCGGGAGAAAATCTGCTTTTTATCACTACCCTTATCGTATTGATGGGTGCGAATACTCGTAGCTTCAATATTGCTTAATGCAGCAATATCTATCAGGCGCATATCGTTGCCATCTATCAAATATTTAAAGGGAAACTTGGCTTTTAAGAAACGACTTTGAAAGGATTTTAAAGTGTCGAGGTTTTCTACTTCCTGCAAAGCGATGATATCGGCCTTTGTGGCTAAAATTGCACCCGCAGTCAACTTGCGTTCTTCTTCAAGAACAGTTTCAAAAAGAGAACGTTCGATAATAAAACCTTTATCTACAGCTTCATTTTTCTTTTCTTCTGCAAGCTTGCTGCTGAAACGATAACGGACAAAAAGGTTTTCGCAATTGAATGTGGCAACTATCATTTGCTTTTTATTTTTTAGGTTTGGTAATAATTGCTTTTCAAAAACTGCTCTGGATTTAGCATCGCTATTTTTTCCCAGGCATTCCCTGCATCCGATACGTTTTTTTCCTTTAGCGCCCTGCTTTTAAAATGCGTGTAGGTCTTTTGCTCCTTTTCTTCTCTCTCGGTCATAAAGAAGTCGGTTCCAAACAATATCCGATCTCCGTAATAGGCGTTTCTCAGTTCTTCAAAAATGAAATCGTGTGTTTCAAGTTTAGTAAGCGAATAAGAAATATCGGTGTACACTTCCGGGTATCGTGTCATTAGATCTTTGATTTGTGCCGTCCAGTTTTTATCAGCCAATACGCCATAGTATTTTTGAGGAGTCTGATCTTTTTTATGCTCCAGCAACATGTGTTTGTCACTTCCAAAATGTGCAAAACAAATTTTTAGAGGAGTACCTTTTTCGGCAAAATATCTGATCATGCTTTCGTAGGCATGTGGCTCCAGAAAGTAACTGCACGAACGTTGATTATTGACCCTCGCTTTTTTATCGCCAGAGATGTAGCAAGGTTTGTCGTAGTAAACTCTGTCGTAAGGATCGTAGGGATTCAGACTAGCTTTCACAAAATCAACATCGTTGTTGAAAATGCCACCGAGGTAACTGCAATGCGTCATAACCGGCACTCCATTTTTAGCTGCCCATTCCATTACGGGCATTAGCTTGGCATCGAACGGATAAAAACCCGTGCTGGGATAAATTTTTATACCGGCAAAAGGACTGTATTCTTTTCCACTCACGTTTATTTTCCTGTCAAAATATCGCTGGGTTGTAGCGAGTATTGCGGCACCATCATTTTTCCAGCGCGGATCTATACAAAAAAAAGGAAGCAACCGTTCAGGATAACGTCTTTTCAATGCAATGATTTCTTCAAGCTGCCCTTCATAGCCCGACATAGAGGCATCGGCACCCAACTTTTCCATAAACAATGTAAGCGCAACCATCTTTATAGAACTGTCTTCATAGCTTTCTATCAGGTGACGAAACACATCGTTTTGACTGCTGCTTTTACCAATTTCTAAAAAACTTGCATAGCGCTTGCCACCATGCCCACCTACCGTATTAAGTAGTTTCTTTACCAACCATGCACCAACCTGTGTATTTGTAATCTTATCAACACTATGAGCAGCCCATTTCGGGAGGTACAATTCCAGAAACCTGCGGGGCGCATTATTCATCGTGAATATGTGCGTGTGTACGTTGTAGAACTGCATCAGGAAGCTTTTTGTGGTTTAGTGGAATAAGCCTTTTTCAATACATCGAACCAAAACGGAGCGCCGGCACTAGCCGCAAATCCTGAAAGCACAAAACCCGGAAGCTTGCAAAAGAAAAACAACAGCAACCAAACAATGCCGCAAAAGAAACTCCAGACTGCCATTAATATTCCTTTCACACCACTGCCTGAAGACGAAAACAGAAGAGGGGAATCTCTGCTTTCAGCACGAGCTTTTCTCCAGGTTTGAGCATTGAAGAGATTATGCTCCCAACCCACTGGCAGCGCAGCCGATTTTGCCACACTATCCATTTCAATTGCAAGCGCTTCCAATTGCTTTCTGTAATTGATTGCACTGTCCGAAGATTCTGCCCGATGGGCAAGCGCCGTTAGTCGTTGCGCATTTGCCTCATAATAATTCATCATTGCCTTTCGTGATGCAGGCTGCGCAGTGAAATGTTTGAATAACGCGATGCTGTCAACGTTTACAAGAATTGCCAGTACGGTTCCGAGCATAAACAGTCGCAACTTTGTCTTCTTCTTATACCAAAGAGAAAGCCGCTCCATCATTTTATTGTACCAGCGCTCAATCTGATCTACAAGGCATTTATAAATGGCTGCTTCGTCGGGCGTGCCGTCCGATAATCTACAGAGTTCAGCACTGTTCAACGACTGCTGAAAGAAATTAACTACATCACTTTGCTGTAGGGAAAGCGTTGCTGCTTTAAAATCATTCAGCAATTGGCTTTTATAAGTAAGCTGTTCTGCAAAATCATTTTTGTTTACTTGGGTGATATGCGCTTTGCCAACCACCTCAATAAGTGTTTCTGCAAAAAGACGGGAATCAATATCGCTTGTAGGTTTGTTGACGGCGCGGGTTAGCAAATCTATACTGCCGTGCATGTAGAGCATCGCTGCCCAGTTAACGCCGTTTGGCTGATCGTAAAACTGCTTGAAGAGATAGGTCTTCATGAACCTGCCTCTTTCTGCTTTTATCTGCGTTAGCGCCTCATGAACAAAGCTGCAAAACAAGGCAAACAACGACCAGCAAATGATAATAGAAATAGCTATAGCAACAACAGGAATTGAATTGAAGTCCATGGCGAAATTCTCTTCTTTTTAAGTGTTAGCGTTTATCACAAATGCAGCTACGCACTCACAAGATTGATAATTTGTGGCAAATTTTCAAGCAAACCGGCTTTTGCATTTCATCAAATCCGGTTAAGAAATTTTTTTAATTTCATAGCATGACCGGCGAAGAAATAAAACAACATCTACTCAGCTTTGGCATTACCCCGTCAAAAGCTTTGCATTACGACAAAGAAGTGGTGAAACTTTTATTTGGCAAAGACCTGACACTTACATCAACCATTAAGAAGCATGAAGGCAGGTGGAGTAAAACGCTGAATGGTTGGTATGTTGCAAAATCAAAAAAGCTGCTAATAAAAATTATCAAAGCAATAGCAGAACAGAAAGGAACCGACATAGAACGCAATGAAATAAAGGAAATGAAACGAAGGCTTCAGCTAAAAAGCTATAGCGAAAATACTATACGCACTTATACGCAGGCATTTTCCTTATTCCTCGATCATTTTTACGGAAAGGATATTGGAGCAGTTACCAAAGATGAGATCGAAACTTATTTACTTCATCTGTCAAAAGAAAAGGAATACAGCGAGTCTGCACTTCACTCTATGGTGAATGCCATTAAGTTTTATTATGAACAAGCGCTAAAAAAACCGAAAGAATTTTATCAAATAGAAAGACCAAAAAAGCCCATGCAAATCCCCAGAATGTTTGCGAAAGAAGACATTGAGAAACTGCTGAAAGCAACCACCAATTTAAAACACAAAACCATACTGATGGTATGTTATAGCAGCGGATTGCGGGTAAGCGAGGTAGCTACCTTAAAAGTAAATGCCATTGACAGTAAAAGGATGGTGATAAACATACTGAATGCCAAAGGAAAGAAAGATAGAATAGTGCCCTTGAGCAAAACCACTTTGAAATATCTGCGTGAATATTACACGGCATACAAGCCGAAAGAGTATATGTTTGAAGGACATGATGGAAAGGAAGCATATAGTACAAGAAGCATACAGGCTATACTAAAACAGGCAAAGCTTAAAGCTAACATCAACAAGCCGGGTAGTGT
>CALMWT010000119.1 GCA_937870855.1 uncultured Taibaiella sp. | reverse complement strand
CGATTGCAGCGGGAAGCCAGTGGACGTGTAGTGCCGGAATCATTTACGCACGGCACTTCTGCACAAAGAATGCACTGGTTTAAAAAAGGATTTGAAACCGGGGATATGAATCAGGGTGATACATTTTCTTCGAGCGAGCTGTGAGTAAGGGTCACTTTTCTTAATAATAAAAAAACTCCCAAACAATTTTGTCCGGGAGTTTTTGATATAACCGAGTGAATTTTTTAATTCTTCACCAATTTCATTTCGTTGAGTAGCCAACCTGCACCACCAAATTTTTCAATAATAAAAAGTGTGTAGCGTATATCCACCGATATATTGCGGCAAAGGCGAGGGTCGAAATAATAATCGCTCATAGTGCCTTCCCACACGCGGTCGAAGTTGGTGCCGATAAGTTGTCCTTTGGCATTGAGTACAGGGCTACCGCTATTTCCACCGCTGGTATGATTAGAAGCTATGAAAGCAAGCGGCACAGTACCATCTACCGCCCAACGTCCGTAATCTTTTGCTGCATGAAGGTCTTTCAATTTTTGCGGCACACGAAATTCTTCTACCTCCGGATTGTCTTTTGCAATTGCCTGGTCGAGATTTGTCTGAAAGCTATAACCAGCCGGCCCGTCAGGATCCATGCCTTCGAGTTTGCCGTAAGTAAGTCGTAGTGTAAGGTTCGCGTCAGGATAAAACATCGTGTTCCAGTCTTTCTTCATTCTCGATTTCATGTAAAGTCGGTTGTAGTAGGTAAGCGCATTGTTGTAGCGGCTTATTATCGGCATAATCGTACTTCTCCGATAAGTGGTGATGCCATTATATAAACGCCAGGCGGGGTCGGAAAGAATGCGCATGGTGTCTTTGAGCGCCGCACTTTCTGCAAATTGTTGCAACCTGTTTGGCTCGGCAAGCAAACTGATATTAAAGACATCATTTGCCCATGATACAAAATCACGATTATACTCGCGATATGATTTTCCGTAAGCCGCAGGAACCCAGGCACCGGAGTTTCGGAAATACATCGGCATCAGTTCTGTAAAAAGATTTTTGTCTGTTGCAGCATCGTAGTTTTTATAAAAACCTGCAAGTGATTTTGAGAGTTTTTCCAATGAATCGCGCAGTGTAGTTTCCAGCAGTTTTGCACGCATGGTTTGCAGCATTTTATCGAGCAAGGCAGCCTGCGCTATTATCTCTATGCCATAAACTGCTTCCTGAATGTACAGGTCTGCTTTCAATGCACTATCTGCGCGCGAAGTATTTGCATAGATATTTGCCAGCAGATCTTTAGAATAGGGTAAGGCTCCATCGCTATTTGCCCATGCCTGAAATTCATTCTCATACTCCGCTTTTTTACCTACCACATCATTTAGTTTTAATCCTCGCACTTCTCCTTGCCATTTTTTCCAGCCATTTGCAATACCTGCACGTTTTGAAGTGTACTTTAAAAATACTTCCCTGTCGGCGCTCATGTGCTTCGTCCAAACGTCAAGCTTTTTTGTACGAACATCAATCCGAATAGGATCTGAAATTGCATAAACCTGATTGAGTTGATAAGAAGAAATGTATTCCTGAGTAGTTCCCGGAAATCCATAAACCATTGTGAAATCGCCTTCCTTGTAGCCTGAAGTATTGATGGTAAAGAAGTTTTTGGTTTCGTAGGGTTTGTTGTTTGCCGAGTGCGCTGCGGGTTTATTGTTTTTTCCGGCGTAAATGCGGAACATAGCGAAGTCGCCCGTGTGTCTTGGCCACATCCAGTTGTCGGTATCACCACCAAACTGACCTATGCCATTTGGAGGAAAACCTACGAGACGTATATCCGTGTATGTTTCACTAATGATAACCCAATATTGATTGCCATTAAAATAAGGACGGATTGAGGCATCCATTTTTGTAGTGTACCTGTATCCTTTTTCCAGTCCTTTTATTCTGCCGGCAACTATGCTGTCGCGCTTTGCTTCGCTTAGTGTGTCGGGAATATCGAAAAGAATAAGGTCGGAGACATTTTCCATTTTACGGATAAAAGTGACTGTGAGTCCGGGACAGGGGATTTCTTCCTTATTGTTCATAGCAAAAAAGCCCTTAGCAAAATAGTCGTTCTCTTTACTGCTTAAACCTTGAACGGTGCCGTAGCCACAGTGATGATTGGTAAGGATTAAACCCTTGCTTGAAATCACTTCTCCTGTGCAGCCCTTTCCAAATAACACCACGGCGTTGTTGAGACCAGTGCCATCTGCGTTGTAAAGTTTTTCAATAGGAATTTGAAGTCCCATTTCCTTCATGTCTGCTTCCCTTTGTTTGAGTGTAGGAGGAAGCCACATTCCTTCTTTGGAAAATGCTGGAAAAGAGGAGCCAACGATTGCAGTAAATAAGACAGTCTTCTTAAGAAAATTACCACCGAAGTGCGTGTAACCCATAGTAAGATTTTGATTGTGAGAAATAAAAATAGTGTATTGCTATAAAAGTTTTCGCGTTATTGTTATATTAGCCCAATATAAGAAAGACCTTTTCAGAATTATGAGAAAATGCCTCGTTTTTGTAGCACTGCTGCTAGTGTCACAACTGAATTATATAAAAGCCCAGAATTTGTTCAATGTACCGGACACTGTGTGTATTCGCCAGCCGGTTACCATCACCAGCAATATAGATGCGTCCACCTACTATTGGGGATTCTGTTCGGGGTATCTTCTCAATGCTCCTGTTGGTACAAATATGGGCTTGGACACAACACTTAACAATCCCAATGCAATAATAATAGAGAAAGAAGGCGCTAACTACTACGGTTTTGTGGCTAATGAAACTGATAATTCCCTTGTTCGTTTGAGTTTTGGTACAAGTTTGGGCAATACTCCTTCCCGCACTATTATTGGCGACTTGAATAACACAATGCCTGAAGGTCCAACAAAAATGTTCCTGACCAAAGATGCAAATGGTGATTGGTTTATGTTCGTAACCGGAGGAACAGATCTTTCCAATTCAAGTTTGGCAAGAGTGGACTTTGGGAAATCGCTTGCGAATACACCGAACAGTGTAAACTTTGGAAACCTTGGTGGTGTGCTGAGTGGCCCACGTGGTATTTTTGTTCAGCAGGTTGGCAATAATTACTTAGGCTATCTGGTAAATAATTTCGACAACAAACTTATACGCCTCACTTTCGGCAACAATATTTCGCTTACGCCTGTAATTACTGATATGGGTTCTGGTTTCGGACTTTCAGGTGCTACCGATATGCTTCCTGTTTTTGATAATGGACGCTGGTATGCCTTCGCAGTTAACGCTGGAAATAATGCACTCTCTCGTCTCGATTTTGGCTTTTCATTGAATAATTCCCCTGTTGGAAATACCATTGCTATCGGTGGTAATCCTATGAAATCGCCGAGCAGTTTAAACTTCGTAAGAGATTGTGACAACATACACCTTTTTGTTACTAATGAAATTGGTAACAGCATAACTCGTATAGATGTGCCGAGTATTCAGCTTGGACCTTACTTCGGTATAGAGTATGTAAACGTTGGCGCATTGAATACACCTATGAGCATTACCAAACTGGTACGTGAAAGAGATAATCTTTACGCTTACGTGGTGAATAATGCCGACAACACCATCACGATGGTTTCTTTCCCTCAATGTACTTCTGCAACGATTGCTTCAGCCACAACTAATATTCCTCCGGTTTATTCGTATTCACAGCCAGGCAGGCACAACGTATATCTCGCTGTAGACGAAGGATTACCTACGATGCGGGTGCAGTGTAAGCAAATTGATGTGTTGCCGATTCCGCCACTTACTATGAGCCAGGACACAATTATTTGCCAGGGCGATACACTTACGTTATCTATTCGTTCTCAAACAGGACTAAGTTTTAACTGGAGACCTGATTACAATCTGGGAATAAAAACCGATTCATTTGATGTAAGAGTTTGGCCTGATTTTGCAACCGATTATCGCGTCGTAGTTCCTTATGCAAATGGATGTATTGTGGATACCGGCGTATTTGTGGACGTAAGTAAAAACAAAGCTGATGCCGGCCCTGACAGAATACTTGGAGACGGCGCTAAAACCATACTTGGTGGGCCGATGACTACTGAAAGCACTGAGCATACTTACACATGGTTGCCAACGCAGTTTATAAGTGATATTTCCATTACCAATCCGGTAGTGAATCCTCCGTACGATTATACCTACTATCTTGAAGTAAGAAATTCATTTGGCTGTTACGATATTGATACAGTGGTGGTGCGGGTCACTTGCAACGACCTGAATCTTCCAAATGCTTTTGCTCCTGAATCGTCAAATCCTAACAGTAACAGATTTGGTGTAATGAACAGGCAAATTGTGAAGCTTAATTATCTGAAAGTGTTTGATCGTTGGGGTAAGTTGGTTTTTGAAACAACAGACGTTACCCGTCAATGGGATGGAAAAGTAAATGGCGAGCCTGCACCATTTGGTGTGTACGTATGGGAAGCGGATGGTTTTTGTCTGGAAAATAAACGATTCAAACGAAGCGGAAACGTCACTTTGATACGATGACCTGATAAAGCAAACGACTATGCCAGCATACCTGTTCCAGATTGAGCTGCCGGCTATGACGCAGGAAATGGCAAACCTGATACCAGAGCACCGCGACCTTATTGACAAGCTCTTTATAGAAGCAAGAATGTTATCTTACAGTGTCTCATCCACGCGCGATCAGATTTGGTGTGTGGTAGATGCAGACGATGAGAAAGAGGCAATGGAAATTGTATCAGGATTTCCGCTCCGAAAGTTTTTCGTAGATGTGTCTTGCCATCAATTACTGCTTCATAATAATAATCCTTCTCCTCTTCCTGAAATATCTTTGAACTAAGCCGTCATCAAAACGGCTTAGTTCTATTTTACATGGCACATTGAAATAGTCTATTCAGAAATAGCGTAAAAGATGACGACCGTCTTTGGTTGAGGAACTTTTGATGACGAAATTTGCTCCATCTAAAAAGGTATTTAAACAAAAGTCTATGAGCAATTTCGTAACAGTAGGAATGAAGTTTCCTGAATTCAAAAAGAAATCAGTTGTTTCCATCGAAAAAGACAAGGAATTCAAAAACATCACTAATGAAGACTTTAAAGGCAGGTGGGCAGTAATGTTTTGGTGGCCTAAGGATTTTACTTTTGTTTGCCCTACCGAGATTGCAGAGTTCAACAAGAACTATTCAAATTTCCAGGATCGTGATACCGTATTGCTTGGTGCTTCCACCGATACTGAGTATGTACACCTTGCATGGCGTAAAGACCATAGCGACCTCCGCGACCTCCGCTTCCCAATGATTGCCGATACTTCAAAAAGCCTTGCTGAAGAGCTTGGTATTTTAAACGAAGGCGAGAAGATCGCCTACCGCGCTACTTTTATTATTGATCCCGAAGGAATTGTTCGCTGGGTGAATATTAATGACCTGAGTGTAGGACGAAATGTGTCTGAAGTGTTGAGAGTGTTGGACGCTTTGCAAACCGATGAACTTTGCCCGTGCAATTGGAATAAAGGACAAGAAACGCTAACACAGCAACAAGCAAAAGCTGAAGCGGTTGCATAAACTTATAAAACAAAGTAACAATCAGAATCCACTCAACTTATGGGTGGATTTTTGATAGCCACGAAATTCATTTCATCCGAACTTTTCAAGAAAACATTTTATGGATATTTCACAAAATGAAACCGTTGTCAATTTCTTTACTGATTTAGGAATTGACCTTACGCACACAAGCCACAGTTTACAAGTGCTGGTTGCAGCCGATAGCCGTTTTCTGCGCGATTTGAAACTCAATGTTTCTTCGGTATTGGGTAGTAGCAATATGACCAGAAAGGAAGCCTATCTGTTGGCGCTTTCGGTGGCTGTAAATCAGAAACATGAAGTGCTGATGAAAGCATTTGAAAAGCTTGCAAAAAATGAAGGTACAAGTGATGCTGAAATTGCCGAGACTCATGCATGTACAGGGGTTATGAACGTGAACAATGCTTTCTATCGTTTCCGCCATTACATGGCTGGGGTTGAATATTATGAAAGCCAACCGGCCGGACTAAGAATGAGTGTGATGATGAATCCGGTTTTAGGTAAAGAATTTTTTGAGCTGATGAGCATTGTGGTGTCTGCGCTGAATGGTTGCGAACGCTGCGTTACTTCTCATGAAAGCTCTGTAAAACAACATGGCGCTACCGAACCGAGAATATATGATGCGATAAGACTTGGCGCAGTGATTAAAAGTTTGTGTCTTATATTTTAGACCTTATCCAATTTTGGGGAATCGAAAGGGAAAAATTCCAAAAACAGCCTTTCCTTTTTTCTTGGCATTTTAAAACGCACTCCCTTTATTGTTCGGCGCACAAAAAGACACATTCATTCTCGTAGGTAATTACAATCATTGCTGAATCCATGTGCAACTCTCCTACCTTTAACTATCAAAATACAAACAGTATGAACCAAATTGGATTGAAGGAAAAGCCATCAAAAGAGCTTGCGCAAAAATTGAATTTGTTGCTTGCCAACTATCACATTTTTTACATCAATGTGCGGGGTTATCATTGGAATATCAAGGGTGAAAAATTCTTTGAACTTCACCTCAAATTTGAGGAGCTATACAATGATGTGGTATTGAAGATTGATGAAATTGCAGAGCGAATTAAAACGCTGGGCGAAACTCCGTTACACACTTTTACGGATTACCTCGCCTTGTCTGCCATCAAGGAAACTAAAAACGTGAGTAATGGAAAAGAAGCAGTTCAAAACATCTTGAATAGCCTGAAGGAATTGTTGGTTTTGCAGCGGGAAATTTTGTCGCTGGCCGGAAGCGCAGACGATGAAGGCACCAACGCGTTGATGAGCGACTACATTCGTGCACAGGAAAAAATGGTGTGGATGTATAATGCTTATCTGGCTTAGATATCAACTGAATTTCAGGGAAAGGTTACAACTTATGTAGCCTTTCATTTTAGCATTCCTTCAACCCTAAAGGAATATGCACGGCGAGGCCACCTTCGGCAGTTTCTTTGTATTTATGATTCATATCAAGTGCAGTTTGCCACATCGTGTCAACCACATTATCTAAAGACACGCGTGCATTATCGGGGTTGCTTTGCAAAGCAAGCTGAGACGCTGTAATGGCTTTTATAGCGCCCATTGTATTTCGCTCAATGCAGGGTACTTGTACCAATCCGCCAACAGGATCGCAGGTTAGCCCCAGGTGATGTTCCATTGCTATTTCAGAAGCCATCAGACATTGCCGCACACTTCCTCCAAGACATTCCGTAAGTGCAGCCGCAGCCATAGATGATGAAACTCCGATCTCTGCCTGGCAGCCACCCATTGCGGCAGAAAGAGTTGCTCCTTTTTTAAAAATGCTTCCTATTTCTGAGGCGGTGAGTAAAAACTGGATGATCTTGTTTTCATCGTAGCCATCGCAAAAAGTAATAAAATATTGCAGCACTGCCGGCACCACGCCCGCAGCGCCATTTGTAGGTGCGGTTACTACACGACTAAAAGACGCGTTCTCTTCATTTACTGCCAGTGCAAAACAACTTACCCAATCGAGCGTATATTGAAATCCCTGACCGCCCATTTGTATCGCTTCGATCCATTCGTTGTAGGAATTGTAGATTCTTCCTTTCAATAATTTTTTATTCAGGCTTGCAGCACGTCGTTTTACATGCAAACCACCAGGCAATTCTCCGTCAATAAGAGCGCCACGATAAGTGCAATCGCGCATCACTTCCCATATTTTCAACACCCCTTGTTTTGTATCCGATTCACTTCGCCATGCGTGTTCATTTTCCATCACCACTTCCGAAATGCTCAAGCCTGTTTTCAGACACCAGTGTAAAAGGTCGGCAGCTTTTTCGATGGGAAAAGGCAACTCAACACCATTTGAATTCTTGCCATTTTCTCCTTCTTTTATTACAAATCCACCACCTACTGAGTAGTAGGTTTCGGCAATTTCATTCCCATCTTCAAAACTGCATAAAAAAGTAAGTGCGTTCGGATGGTGGGGCAATGATTCGTTCATGAGAAATACAACATCCACCTGAGGGTCGAACGATAATGTGCGTTTGCCGCCGAGGTTCAAATTTTTTTGCGAAGAAATCTCATTGATGCGAGGAGTAATTTGATTCACATCAAATGTTACAGGGTCTTCGCCGCATAAGCCCAGTATTACTGCTACATCCGTTCCATGTCCTTTCCCTGTTTTTGCTAATGAGCCGTACAATAGTACGCGCACCGATTTTACTTTATCAATTCCTGTTTGCGAAATAGTATGAATAAAACGCAGTGCAGCGCGCCACGGACCAAGTGTATGGGAGCTGCTGGGGCCTACGCCAATTTTGAAAATATCGAATACCGAAATGCTTTCTTTGCTCACGTGGGGAAAAATAAATGGCGAATAATTTTCTCGCTAAAGATAGCATGAAGCATTCAAAGACTATGTCAAAATAGATGGTTCAACCTCCGTACTTGTTAGGCTGCTTCTTCATCCCGGTTAGGATCGCCGGGAATATCAGGATTCATGCGGGTACGCTGTATATCGGTTTCCCATTCTTCATAATGAATAACTGAAAAACGCGCAGTTTCGTATTGCAAATAGGTCAGCGCAATGACGTTGTTGTCCACAACATAAGTTTGCCGCGCTATGATATTGATTGTGTCAAGGTCTATTTCAATTACGGGTTGCAACGCCTGATCATTTATAAAATACCGGCTGAAACCGGAAGTGTTTAAAATGTTTCGTGCAAATAATAATCGTTTGGTTGTAAGTATAAGCCGTCCGTGCTCCGTAACATCATCCGATCTGATCCACATAGCCGGTTCATTTCTTACTACGCCTTCTGTCTTTAAAATATGTTGAAGCTTTTGTTCCATAGCTTGAGCGTTTTCACTCAATGCCGCCTTTCTCTTCGATATAACCAGGAGATGCTTTTGATGGTTTTAGTAACCGCATCATTTGCAGCATTACGGAGAGGAGTATCAAAGCCATGCCAGCGTAAAAGCCCCAGCTTAATTCCTGGTTTTCTTTGAAAAAAATAAAGGCTAAAAGGATACCATACAGTGGTTCAAGGTTTACACTAAGGGTAGCGGTGAACGATGAAATATGCTTAAGTGCATTGAGTGCCAGAGATTGCGCCCACACGGTGCAGCAAAGACTGAGAACGACCAGCCATATTAAGTTCCAAAGATTGAGGCTAAGGGTAGTTTCTGGAGAATAAAGAAACTGAAATGGAAGCAGTAATGAGATGAGCAGCCAACCCGTTCCCATTTCATAAAACACCATAGTTCGCGCAGGGTATTTTGCTGCTATGCGCTTATTGAGCACGGTAAATAATGAACTTAAAATTGCAGCAACTACACCTGCTATTATTCCAAAATTGCGATAGGGCAAGGGGTCAGTAATGGGTTTTTTCGCAAAGCTTTTTTCAATTTCCGGTATGAGGTACATTAGGAACACACCCAGCAAAGCGAGCGCACCAATGGAAAGTTCCCGAAGGTCAATTTTCTTTTTATGCAATGACGCATCAATTAGAGTAGTAAAGATGCTTGCAGTAGAAAGGCAGATAAGCGCAATAGATGCGTTTGCAAATTTTATAGAACCATAAAAAGCGACCCAGTGCAAACCCATAAGGCAACCTACAAGTGTAAGTTGCAACATGTCTTTTTGCTCTATGCGCACCCATTGTTTTCTGTAGAACAAGATAACTGCCATAAACAATGCCGTCAGCAACATTCTATACCAAACCAACACAGGCGCATCTAAAGTAATAGCCCTGCCAAGTACGCCGGTAAAACCCCAGAGCAATACCGCAAGATGCATTTGTAACAGTGCGTTTTTCATTGTGGACCTTCCAGCAAACATAAATAAAAGCAGTGCGTATTTCCCCCTTTTTTCACCACACAGGCGGCGGCACACTGTCTTAAATTTGTGTCGTACTCACTGGTGGTTTTTTAGTCCTGTTTAAGAAGCGTGAATTATTGTTTCACCTTAAAACTGTAGGATTATGAAAAAGAAAGTTTTTATGCTACCGGTTGTATTGTTTGCAAGCTGTTTTTTTAGTTGCAACAAATCATCTTCACCAGAGCCTGACCAATGCGGAGCGCCTGTGAGTAAAACAAAATCTCTGGCTGCAAGTGCCCCCATTGTTTTTAATGCCGGTGACTGGTCAGAAAGCAACATTTTATTTTCTACAAATGGTCAGGAACGGACTTTCATTGTGATGGTCACACAAGCTGATCTTTGTCCGCAAGAGTTGGTAGATATAAGTTACAGTGTAAAAACGGCGAATAGTTCGGGAAGTCTTGTGGCGTTAGATATTACAGGAAGAGCAGAGTGGGGTGAGGGGCACAGTAAGGAAGTGATTTGTTGTAAAAGGGCAGATGGGAATATGAAAGCCAACTACGAATACAAGTCATTTATTTCTGCCAATATGAAATCGGAAGAAATTACCCAACCCAAAACCATGAAAGCCTTGCTTCGTATTTCCTTTCATACTTTAGGAAACACCGCACTCGACACCTCCTATTTCCGAAGCAAGTTCCAAGAAATGAGTGTCAGCATATCGGGTCGGTCGCAATAATTGATTAGGAGAAATGGAATATCGGCCTCGCTTTGCGGGGCTTTTCTCTTCTAAAACAAATTGATTTTTGACATAAGCCGCCATTACCCCGTAACTTGGGACAGAATATTTGTTAACCAGGGTATAAATCATAGACAAACTACCCAACGCTCGTTGCTTTGAGACAGTCTATTACCCGGAACTTTTTAAACACCCATTATACTTGCCGATAGCTTTGGCATATAGCGTAACAGGACAGACGAGTGAGTTAGAAGAGCTCATACATGGATGCATTCGAAACGAAAGAGGTGCACAGGAAAAGATGTATAAGCTTTTCTACCCGCGTATGATGTCGCTTGTAAGGCGATATATTGACCATGAAATGCAGGCCGAGGAAGTGCTGAACAACGGATTTTTGCGCGCATTTCAAAAAGTAGAGCAATACACTTTTCAAGGTTCTTTTGAAGGCTGGCTGCGAAAGATAGTTTTCCACGCTGTGTCGGACTATGTGAAGCAGAATATAAAGTATAATGAGAAAGTAGTCCTTGTTGAAAAAGATCAGCTAATTCATAAGGACCATGCAGACCGGTTGTACTATAACGAATTATTGCAGTTAGTACAAACCTTGCCCGGTGCTACAAGAGCGGTATTTAACATGTATGTGATGGAAGGATTTTCGCATAAAGAAATTGGAAAAAATCTGGGAATTAGTGAGGGAACTTCAAAATGGCATTTGTCAGAAGGACGGAGAATATTGAAGGATAAGATTGAACGACTGAATTTGCATTTGAAAAAATAAAAAATTTTATCCAAATGGATAAAAACATGATAAACATTGATGAGGTTGTAAAGCAACGCCTGAGTGGTGGAGAAGAGCAGGAAATGCCCGGCTCGTGGTTGCGTATGCGTGAGTTGCTCGACCAGGAAATGCCTCAAAAGAAGCGGGTTGCCGGATATTACAATTGGCGCCGGATGTTCGGAGTAATGACCGGACTTGTGTTGCTTTCTGCACTTTCCGTAGGAAGCTACAACCTTATTACTTCTTCGAGAATTGATAATGAAAAGGCAATGGTGGCGGCAAATACCAAAACCGAAATGAAAACCGTTTCATCCAAGAAAATTTCAACGGAAACAGTCAGTGCTCAAACACCGAAATCCATAAAGAAAGAAGATGTGAATACTGCACCAAAATCTTCTGAAAAGAAATCTATTGCTTCTTCCAATCAAAAATCAAAAACCACAAAAACTATCGTAACGCCACAAAATACTGACAATACTTTACCCACCACGATTGCAAACAGCAAGTCAAACAAAACCCAAAATATAAGTGCCAAAGATGTGGCAGTTGAAGTAAAAACTTTACAAGAAAAAAATCAAGTATCCGAGACATCAAAGCATGTAGTAGGTGCAATAGCAAGCCATACTAATTCATCAAATAGTTCAAGCGCGCAACAAAGCAATAGCGAAGCAGACAAAAACATTTTTGCATCCGCATCTGCCAATGCAACAAAAACTACAAACAATCGCAGTCTTGAATCTTCTAAAACGCAATCAGTTGAAAATCGGAATGCAATTACCATAGCAGATAATACCAGGTTAAAAACGCCAGCCCCCATACAACCAAATCTCCCGAAAGATTCGATGAACAAGATGACGGTGGTACAGCGTCTTACCATCAACCCGATTACCAGAATTAGCAAGCTGAATGCAGACACGATAGCCGTTGAGCGTTTAGCAATACACCAACCGACAGCAGCTATCACCCAAAATGCGACCATTGAAAATGTTCCCGCAGTTATCAATCCTGCGGCATCGAATGCCAGTGCTGCCGAGGCTGCTGCCAGCAGTGGGCTTGTGCCGCTTTCCAATATGAAAGTGCAATCGCGGAAGACCAGCAGGTGGAATTCCAGAAGCTTTGATGAAGTGGTGCGCGATGTGACATTCAATCTTGCTCAAACAAAATTCTACCCGGGTATCTCTGCGGGCGGTAATTCTTACATGTTCGGGCCAAACAATATTGGAGGTTTCCAGCTTGGTGTATTTGGTTTGTTCACTTTTGGAGAAGCATGGAGTGTGATGGGCGAGTTGAAGTATCTGCACCGCTTCAATAACGGCACAACGTTTAAAGACAATTATGTAGATCTTAAACCTGCACCACAGGGTGGCTATTTGCAGGCAAATGTTGAACATTTTTTCAAGTTCACAGCCTTGCAGAGTATTGAAATGCCGTTGGCGCTACGCTATGCCGCAGGACGTGTGAATGTATTTGGGGGTATTAACTTAGCTTACCACTTTGCAGTAAATGCAGAAGAAATAACACTCAACGCCCCCGATACATCTTACAAGGCTGCCGCATCCGGACAAATAAAAGGTGGCCCCGGAGTGGTGTATCACGATTTCAGAGCGCGCTTTGCGTTGGGTGGACTCGCCGGTATCAGTTACGAAGTTTCTCCTTCTTTGCAATTAGATTTCAGAGCTACTAAAAATGTTTGGGATAATGGTTATGGATTGGGAGCAGAGCAGGTATCGCGACAATTATACAATGCGCCTTCTATGCAGTTTTCGATCTTCTATAGATTTAGCCAGAAAAACCAAATACCAAAAGCAAGATAATAATTCAGATAAAACAGAAAAGCGGTTCAGAAATGAGCCGCTTTCGTTTTGCCGTTACGGTTGCATTATTCGTAGCCCATCGCCGCGCGCTTCATATTCGTTGCGGTTTCTTTTCCAAGATATCTTTCAAACTTTCTTTCTGCAAGGTAAATAAGCGGTGTAAGCGCAATAGCCATTGTAAACTTGTAGAGATAATTCATAATGCCAAACGCCAATATCTGCTGCCACGAAAACACTCCTAAAAACGCAATAAACAAAACAATATAGCTATCAATAAACTGAGATACCACCGTAGAACCCGTAGCGCGTAGCCATACTTTCTTCTCGCCCGTAGCTTTTTTGATCTTGTGAAAAATAGTTACATCCACAATCTGGCTGACAAGAAACGCGACGATGCTTCCCACAATTATCCTCATATTTTGCCCGAACACACCCGAAAATGCCGCCTGCATATCGGGTACGCCGTTACCTGCATTTACACCCACCCAAAAATCTGCCGGAGGTACGCCAATAGCAGCGAAGTACATGAGAAACGCATAGCAAATAAGCGCCACAGCCGTATAAGAAATTCGTTTTACAGCCTTGGGTCCATAATATTCATTCACAATATCGGTCACTATAAACTCCAGCGGCCATAGCAAAACACCACACGTAAGGTTGAACCCCAAACCGCTTTCTCCAAACAAGGTAAAGTTGGCGGGCGCTATGCCCAGCAGTTTTTCGAGCGAAAATATCTTAGTGCCTATGCTCTCGGCAATGAGGGCATTGGCAACGAAAAATGCCGATATTCCCAGAAAAAGTTTTGTAGGTCTATCGTTTAAAATATTGCGGATCATAAATACGGTAGTAAATGACCGTAAATCTATTTGAAATGAATTAAAAGTAATAATGTGTACTTGCCTCGCCGCTGTGTTGCGAAATTTTGGTAGTGAAAATTAGCGAGGATGTGTAGTGGTGCTATTGGGAACCGGTATTTTAGGGTCGTTTTCTCTAGCGGGGTAAAGCTTCATGTAGTTCGGGTAGTTTTGTTCTGGCCGCAAGTCGAGGTGCAATCCCTCAATTAACTGGATGCGCGTCTTCGACATGTCAATGTTCATCATAAACTTTGGTGGCTGCTGCGATTCATTCCATGTGTGGGTTGTTTCGTTCCAAAACACATACCCTCTTGCTGGGTCGTAAAAAGCATAGTAATCGGGAAAGTACACAGGTTTTGAAGAATGAAAACTTTTTTTCTTAGAGGAAGAAGCTTTTGTGCTTTTTTGCGCTTGAGCAGTTTTTTTTGCCTTCGGAGAAGCGTCTTTCATTTTTGTTTGTGCGCTGGTGCTTATTGCGCAAAACATCATTATTCCCACCCATATTGCTTTCATGCCGGTTCCTTTTTCTTTGAGTTGAAGATACAAAGTTGTACCATCATTGCTACAAACTGTAATTGGCATTTATTTTAAAAAAATCATGGATGATTCTCATGATTTTATATTTTGGGAAAAATTCTAAAAAATTCCCACAATGAAAAAGGTCTTTAAATGGCTTGGTATAGCACTCACTGTTTTTGTGTTTATAATATTAGCAGGTGTAGGGTATCTAAAGTTTATGCTGCCAAATGTGGGCGATGCCCCCGATCTGAAAGTTGAAATAACACAAGAGCGGGTGGAGCGCGGAAAGTATCTGGCAAACTCCGTAACGGTATGTATGGATTGCCACTCCAAGCGCGACTGGAGCCAATGGGCGGGACCACTGGTGCCCGGCACTAACGGCGGCGGCGGCGAGCCGTTTGACAGGAAAATGGGATTTCCCGGAGATTTTTATTCCAAAAATATTACACCTTATGGATTGAAAGACTGGACGGATGGACAGGTATATCGCGCCATTACGACTGGTGTAAATAAAGACAATGAACCGCTTTTTCCCGTAATGCCTTATCACTATTATGGGCAAATGGATACGGAAGATGTCTATTCCATCATTGCCTACATCCGCACGTTGCCCAGCATTAACAATGATGTGCCGAAAGCCGACCCCGACTTTCCTTTTAGCCTTATTATGCACACTATTCCGCACAAAGCTGCGCCCTCACCAAAGCCCGACCCATCGGATTCTGTTGCCTACGGAGGTTATTTGGTAAAGATTTCCGGCTGTGTAGAATGCCACTCGAAGTTTAATGAAAAGCAACAAATGATTGCAGGAACTGAGTTTGGTGGTGGCAGGCAGTTTCCAATGTCCGGTGGCACACTTACCACGCCCAACATTACCCCAGATGCAACCGGACTTGGCTACTGGAGTAAAGAGAAATTCATAGCCGCATTTAAAAAGTACCAGGACTCTGCTTATGTGTCTCCAAAGTTGGCAATTACTGATTTCAATACTTTAATGCCGTGGGTTATGTACAGCGCAATGACCGAGAGCGATCTTTCTTCTATGTACCAATATTTGAAAACTGTAAAGCCTATTAGCAATGAGGTAACGAAATTTGCACCTAAAAATGCAGTTGCCTCCCGATAAGTTCAAAGTTGAAAATGAAAATGCCGCCCCGAGTTTTTGAGGGAGGCATTTTTTATGAATGAGGTTTTTAAGCTACAAGCGAAACTCAATGGGTAGCGTAAAATAAACAGGCACTGTTTTTCCGGCTTGCTTTGCAGGTTTCCAATTAGGCATTGCCGTTATCACACGTTTTGCCTCAGCATCAAGGTGCGCATCTACCGACCTTACTACCTGCGCGTCCTGCACTTTCCCCATTTCATCTACTACAAACCGAACTACCACGCGTCCTTCTTTCTTAGCTGCCTTGGCTTCTTTAGGGTACTTCAAATTGCTAACAAGATAGTCATTCATATTGCCGGTAAACTCCGGCATTTGTTCTACATAAGTAAAGATCTGCTTCGACTTTACTTGTGCTGAGGCGGAGATAGTCAGACACAGAAATACTGTTGCAAAAATTAAGAGATGTTGTTTCATACATTTTGGTTTAAGACTGAAACGCAGAAATTCTCACAATCCATAAACGATTGTCTTTTTTCTTTTATTAAATGACATGGCTGCGACAAATTTCACGGTTGCTTAGGTACTGCATTTTGAGTATTGCGTCGCTCTTCCTCGCTTCTATTTTTGTTATCAAAACATATTGTAATGATGAACAGAATAGCATTGATTTTCGCCTTACTTATTGGCTTCTCTACCGGATGCAAAAAAGATTCTGGTAAGGATGATACACAACCTGCGACTGGGTACACTGTCTTCAAAAATCAAACAGGGGATGCTGATGCGGATGGGTTGCAGGCTCAGTTTACAGACAACAATCAGCAAATAAGTTTTTATGGAAAATTTGATGCTGAGGGAAATCCAACGCAAATATCCGGCGCTACCTACAAAAAAATTAATGGAGATACTGTTGTTCACATGATTACCGATCCTGTAAGTAATAAAGTGCAGACTATGTATTTTGAAGTTAACGGGGTGAAGCAACCATTGGTAATGAAGTTTGCGTTTTTTGGAAATGACACTAGTTTTCGATTGTCAATTCATCACTACGACTGGACAAACAAGACCAGCACCATGCAGTATGAAAGTATGATTTATACTATTGCCGGTAAAACAATTATTGATCCGGTTTATGGAAATTTCAAAGTGTCGGGTATGAGTTGGTTTCAGGCAAGTTTGTACATGAATATCGGACTTTACATTTTGTATATGGTGCTGGAAAAACCTGACTTTTCAAACCAATTAGCGATGTACCTGCCCACACTAAAATATTTCAACAGCATTTGGACAATATTGATGTCCGCATTATACCAGACACATTTATCAATGAAGCATTTTAGTACGGCACAGCCCGCGCCCTCGTCTGCACAATATCCTAAAAACACACCAGCAATAAACCCGTCTGTAAATCCTACAGCAAATCTTTCTAAGTCGCCCTGTAGCAATACAACAATTAATTTCTGGGCGCAGATGAGCGAGCAAGGTAAGATTACGATTGTTGATGTAACAGGTGGGCAAGCACCTTATAGTTACTCAATTAGTGGAATCGGCGGCTTCCAAAGTTCACCGACACTGAGTGGCACTTACGCTAAGGGCAAGGAATACGACCTTCTCGTAAAGGATGCAAAAGGATGCATGAGTACGCTTACCATGTCCTGGTAATTCCTGAGTTACTTCTTGTAGTATTTTTAAAAAAACTTTCTTCTGCCGGTGGCTTTTGCTGCCGGTTTTTTGATGTTGAAAACCTGGGCTTTTTATATAAAAAACAAACCGCTTTGCAGCGGCTTGTAAAGTTTCGATTATTATAAAGATTCAACTTCAAACAATTATTTGTTTTTCTGTTGCTGCGCTTCGCGTGTGGCTTTTGTTCGGTTCGGATTTGGTTGCTGATTACCTGGAACTGCTTGCTTATTATTGGTTTTTTGTGCTGGTTGGGCAGGTGTTGCAGCGGGCGTTTTTACAGTTGCTGGTTTTGCAGGAGTTTGCTCTTTTTTTACAGGCGTAGCAGGGCGTGCAGCGCCTTTCATCATTACGGCAAAATAACCACACATGTCTTTCACTCCCTTTTTCTGATAAAGAGTTATGAGGTACACATCGGTTTGTTTAGGCGTAAAAGAATAGACGATATTGTTCATAGAGCGTTCTATTTTTTCATCCAACTTTTTGTCTTTACCATCAAATATTTCCATGGTCAAACGGTTAGCATTTTCACTGCCTACAAATACCAACTCATAGTTTACACCTTGCGCCAATTTTACTGCAATTGGAACAGGCTCCATAGATTGCATTTTAAACATCGCTTCCTGAAAAACAGACATTCCTTTTTTAGAAAGCCCCAATTTTATACCGATAGCTTGTGCTTCTACTGTTGCATCTACGCAACCAATTTGGGGTTTTTGTGCAAGTAGCGTGAAATTGCCCAACAAGCACAGTGCAAGAAGCACTTTATTTAATGCTTTCATTTAGTTTAGATTTATTTTGGCGCAAAATAGAGGGTTGCAGTCTTTGTTATCACAGTGCCTATCGGAATAACGGACTATTAACCAATTTACTTTTTAGTTGCTGACACCATCAGTATTAAAATACGGACCGATTTGCATTTCTGTAAGGTGGTTGCTTTCAAACCAAAGACTGATACTCGCCTTATCAATATGAAGCAGACAGTTTTCTGGATTATCAGCTCTTACTTCTTCATCTTCTTCCATTTCCGTAAGGCCTTTTTGGGTAAAAAATTCAATAATCTCTTCCTTGTTTTTTCCTATTAAGGGTACACCGTCCAATGTATAGTCGTCACTGCTAACGGCCATGCTGCTCAAACGCCAATCATTTTCCTCATCAAACGAAAGAGAAAGATCGAGATCATCATAATGCCAGGCTTCAGTATCATCGCTCTCAAGGTCAGAAAGGGTGTATTTTTCACGTTCAGAGGGTTCGCCTAACAAGGCCAACACTTGTTCTTTGGAGTTGCCAAAAGTTAGCGTACCGAGTCCTCTGCCAATGTTTATGATTTTGATATTGTCAAGCATTGAATAATTTTCAGAGCAAGATATAAAAAGCTTGCCTGCCGGAAATTTGTTTTTGGGTTAAAATTTGATAAGCCGGAATTTTGCGATTTCCTTATATCTCCCTACCTTGACTTGGATTTTTTAAGGCTTGAATTCAGTAAAAGCACAGTCTTGTTCCCAATACTTAAATCAGCCATTATTCATTTTTAGCAACATAACACATGAATCTCTTTGTAGGCAATTTAAGCCCCGAAACAACCGAACAGCAGCTACGAACTGCCTTCTCAGAATTTGGCTCTATTAAAACGATAAAGATCATTATGGATCCACAAACCGGAATGCCCAAGGGTTTTGGTTTTGTAGAAATGGAAGAGCGACGCGACGGGTATGAAGCAATTACTCATCTTGATATGACTTATCTTGAGGGTACTGTCATTAGCGTAAAGGAAGCAAAAAATAGCCGACAACAAGGTGGCGGTGGCAATCGTCAGGGTGGTGGCAACAGACCGCATCAAAGGCGTGAAGGTGGCGGAGGCTACGGAGGAGGAAATCGCCAGGGTGGTTTTGGAGAAGGTCGTCAACGCAACTATGGAGATCGTCAAGGCGGTGGTAACTATAATAATGATCGCCGTGGAAATTTCAATTCCGACCGCCCTGCATACAGCAAGCGTCCTAATTACAATAGCGATAATTACAACAGCGATAATAAAGGCAATAATTTCAATAGCGAAAATTTCAATAATAATGGCAATAATAGTCTCGACTATTAATTGGTAGATAACTGATAAACTGAGCCACCTTCATCGGTGGCTTTTTCATTAGGGTGCATCCCAATTTTTTCGCTGAAGATAAGCCCTGAAAGGGCGAAATTTACTAACGATGGG
>CALMWT010000118.1 GCA_937870855.1 uncultured Taibaiella sp. | reverse complement strand
TTCTTTCTGACTATAACAAACAAATGGCTCCCTTTCGGGGGCTTTTGTGTTTTTAAACCTTACTGTCTTTCATCACCTCTTTTATGATGCCACATACTTCATACTCTTCCTTCCTGATAAAATGATCCATCCACTTTTGCAGCAGATAAGGATTGAGCCTGCGAAAGATAATTCTCAATTCGTCGCTGGTATAGTGTCTTATATTTTCTGAAAGTGGGGTTCTTTCCAAATTCTGTGTTGCAGGATATTTCATGTGTTTCAAGTTGCTTACTTACACCACAAAAAGAGTTATGCCACAAGATGTTTTCGCGCATTCTTAATCCATTATCTCAGACATATTATCTTGCATACGCCAATGAGCATATTCTAAAATGTCCTGGCTTTTCACACCTCCTGAAAAAGCTATCCAATCGAGCGCTTTCATTATATCCTGATGTTGTTCAACAAGCGATACAAATTCATTTCTTGCTATTTCGGGAATCGCTTTCAGCAAATGTGAAAATTGCTTTAGGATAAAGTCTGGAACCAATCTACATATCTGTTCCTCAAATTTGCTGTACTCCATGTTCATCATTTATAAGACCGGAAAATTGAAAAACCATACCAGGGAGCGTAAAGTATTTGCGCCTTAACAATTCATTCCATAATAAATGAATGTCTGGAGGTATTTTTGTAAGCTTATAACATCAAAACGGCATAATCAAACTGGCTCGTCTTTTTAAAATACTCCGCAATTTCTTACTCCTTATTCTGGGGGTTTCGCTACTAAGCATATTGCTGGTGAACCTGACACCTGTGCAAAATTACCTTGCAAGAAAAGCAACAGAAATACTTGCCGGAAAACTGAAAACCAAAGTAAGCGTTCAACAAGTAAGAATTGACTTTCTAAATCATGTACTCATACAAGGCTTGTACATTGAAGATAGAGCGGGCGATACCTTGCTATATGCCGGTGAGGCGCGGGTAAGAATTACCGATTGGTTTTTGCTGAAAAAAGATAAGCCTGTTATTCACTACATAGGGTTGCACAATGCGTTTGGACATTTGTATCGCACGGGTACATCCGACCGATGGAATTATCAATTCATAGTTGATGCATTTGATACAGGAACGAAAGACACCACCAAAAAGCAAAATGAATTTGAACTTGATCTTGAAAAAGTGGATCTCAGAAATGTTCGGTTTCACATGGATGATGCCTGGGTAGGAAGCGACTACGATATTGATCTTGGAAATGTTCAGATTGATGCCAAGGAAATTGATTTGAAGAAAAAAAGCATCAACGTCAATTCTATACTTATTGAAGGCACAACGGTATCTATAAAAGACTATGACGGAGGCCGACCCAAAACCGTAAAAAGAAAAATTAAGACCGTTGATACTACTGCATTCAATGCGGCTAACTGGCAGGTAACAGCAAGTAAGATCAAACTGAATAAGAGTGCATTTCACCTAAACTCATCGGCGCGGGAAGCCTTGCCAAATGAATTTGACCCTTCGCACATCGGAGTGTCGGATATCAACTTCGACATTAGCAACATCCGAATTGTAAAAGACACCATTCGGGGACATATTGCTCATCTCAGTGCAGTTGAAAGAAGTGGCATACGGATCAGAGATTTCACCACCGATGCAACAGTGTCACCCAATGCAACCATTTGCGACAATCTTTTTTTAGAAACAAATAATAGCCGCCTCCAGAGCTATTATGCCATGCACTATACACGCTTCCCTGACTTTACCGATTATATCCATAAGGTAATGATGGTGGGACGACTGCAAAACTCTGTTATTGACTCGCGCGATGTTGCCTACTTCGCACCTGTGCTAAAGAAGTATCCTACCGTGCTGCGGGTAAGTGGCAATGTAAGCGGAACAACCGATAAGCTCGTAGGCAAGAAGCTAAACATAACTGATGGAAGCACGTACATAAAAGGCGATCTCAGCATGACCGGATTGCCCGATATAAACGCAACATTTATCAATTTTCAAAGCGGAGAAATTTTCACAACCAACAATGCGATATTCAAATATGCTCCCGAACTACGCTCCAATCCTAACGTAGCAGTTGAGAAAATAAACTACGCACATTACAAAGGAAACTTCGCAGGATACATTGACAACTTTGCAGCCAATGGTGTACTTGCTACCAACCTGGGAACCTTGACATCTGATGTGAAACTCAACATACCGGACATGAACAGTAAGCGCGCTGTTTATTCTGGAATTGTAAACACCACAGGCTTTGATATTGGAACGCTACTGCGTATGCCTCTGCTCGGCAAAATTTCTTTCCGTGCAGATGTAAGCGGTGCCGCCTTCGATCCTGATGATGCAGCAGTAAAAATAAACGGGTTTATCAGCCACTTTGATGTGAATGGATACACTTACAAAAACATCATTGCAGAAGGTACACTTGCCAAGAAAAAATTTGACGGCAACCTACTTGTTGATGATCCAAATCTTGCCCTTGCATTTTATGGAAACATTGATTTCAACAACAAAGAAATGGACATCAATGCTAAAGCAAACTTGTTGAAGAGCGATTTGAAAGCATTGAATTTAACTACCGATTCTGTTCTTGCTACTGCCGATTTCGATTTGAATTTTATCGGAACAAACATTGATGATTTTCTCGGATACGCCAAGCTTTACAACATCAATCTTATACGAAATACCCACCGTCTTGATGTTGACTCCGTGTATGTGCATTCCACTTCTGAAGGAGATCAAAAACTATTAATTCTGGAAAGCAATGATGTGGCTGCGCGAATCAAAGGCAATTACCAGCTATCTACTTTGCACCGTTCTTTCCAGTTTTACATTGCGGGTTACCTGCCCAATTATATTATTGCACCAACCAAATATGCCCCCGATCAAAACATCACTTTTTCTGTGACTACCAGAAACATTGATAGCCTGCTCGCTGTACTGTTACCCACCTTTAAAGGCTTCGGAAATGCGTCTATAAATGGATCATTAAATACCGCAACCCAGCAGTTAAATCTGAAAGCCAATATTCCTTACGGATCGTTGTACGGTATTACATTAAACAGTGTGAACCTTGAAGGAAAAGGGAATTTTTCCGCGCTTGGTTTAAAGGCTGAAGTAGAAAACTTTGTAGTGGGGAATGACGTACTTTCTGCATCTATGTTGGTGGATACGCGTGTAGGAAATGACTCGATGACCTTCAGCATAAAAACAAAATCGCCGGATGCATTTGGAACTGTTAGTATTAATGGTCGTGCAATTGCCAGCGGAGATTCTTTATACCTCAATCTGCTTCCTTCCGAATTTTTTCTCAACCAGTATAAATGGGAAATACCTGCGGGAAATTCATTTGTCTTTAGCAAAGATTATTTAATGATTCGGAATCTTGCCTTACGATCGGGGCCGCAAGAAATAACAGCATACACTTCCAATGAGTACACCCATCAATCCTTGTTTATCGGCATCAAAGACCTTGATGTAATGATGCTTGGAAATCTGGCCGGACTTGCAGCTTTTGAACCGAGCGGAAAGATCAATGGCTCTCTAAATTTTGAACAACTTTTTAATGGGATGCTGATGGCCGGAAACATTCGGGCAAGCAATGTAAAACTGGGACGAGATACTGTTGGAAACATAAACTTAGTGGGAACTTACAATGCCAAAAAGAAAATTATTTCGCTTGATCCTCAAAGCGGAATCTTCAACGGCTCCTCTTCCATTCGCACAGCAGGAAGCATGTCTTTCGACAGTACCAACAACCAAATGCTGAATGGATATGTGCAAATGAACGAGGCGAAACTACAATGGGTTGCACCGTTTGTAACGGGCTTTTTAAGCAATATGAGCGGCACAATGGATGGCACTATCAACATCGGTGGTTCTGCTGCGCAACCCGATATTTCCGGCGATGTAAGCCTCGCAAATGTGGGTACGAAAATTGACATTATCGGCACGTACTATCGCATTCCTGCAGCCAAACTAAAGGTGGATAACAACTCTATAGATTTTGGGCGGATTACTATTTATGATGTTGCAAACAGAACGGCAATGCTTACCGGCGGTATTGCGCACGAGCGTTTCCGAAACATGCGATTTAACAGAGTGAATCTTCGTTCGAATGAATTTGAAGTGCTGAATTTGAAAGACTACGAAAACAATTCTTTTTACGGAAATCTGATAGCTAACGTTGAATCCATGACCATCACCGGCCCGTTCAACGATATCAGAATGACGATTACCGCATCACCTGCACAACGCTCACATATTTTCATACCGGTGAAAACAAGTACCGACATTGGCGCTTACAGCTATGTAAGTTTTAAAACTTTAGACACTATTGAAGCACTGACCACAAAAAACAGAAACAAATTCTCGCTTACGCTTACCGGAAAAATGAACCCGCTCGCGGAAATGACGTTAGTGCTTGACCCTGCTACCGGCGACGTAATTAATGCAAAAGGCAATGGCGCTATCACTTTAAATGTTCCCTCCGACGACGACATAAAGATGTATGGCAACTACGAGATTGAGGAAGGAGATTACACTTTCACTTTACGACAGCTTGCTTTTAGAAGAAACTTCATCATTAGTTCAGGTAGCAAAATTGGGTTTAACGGATTGCTCTCGGCGACCAACCTCGACATTAACGCCATTTATACCCGCACAGGAAGATTGATTGATTTGCTTCAGGAAAATGAAAAACTTTTGATGCCCGAACAGGAACTACGAGATGCAAAAACACAGCAAGACATTCGTGTATTGTTGCACATGGCGGGGTCGCTGAATGAGCCAAAACTGAGCTTCAAAATTGATCTGCCGGAAAAAAGATCAGAAGGCAGTTATGCTTATACCAAACTGCAACGAATTAATCAAAATGACCGGGAACTATTTGATCAGGTAGCGTCACTTTTGCTTATCGGAACATTCATTCCCCCGGAAGGAATAGGTGGAACATCTGCGACAACAGGCGCAATAAACAACATCAGTGAAATTGTTTCGACAACAGCATCCACACAGCTCACCAATATTGTAAACAAACTTTTGGGCGATCCCAATCTTTCTATAGAACTGAAATACAAAAACTACAATCTCAGCGATCCTTCTTCTTTTGGAGGTGTAAACAGAAATGAACTTTCTTTCGGCATCAGAAAGAACTTATTGGATGATCGTCTGGTTGTGGAACTGGGAAGCGCGTATGATTGGGGGCGGCCTACTTCTGCAAATTCAAACACAAGCAACCTGAATTTAGCCGGTGATTTTCGTGTACAATATCTACTTACCTCCGATGGTCGGGTGCGATTAAATGCCTTTCGCACCAGCAATTATGATGTGCTTGTTGATAGGAATATCTGGCGTGGTGGCGTGGGTATTTCTTACCGAAAAACTTTCAACAATCTGGGAGAATTATTCAACAGACCAACGCCACTTCCGTTGCCCGAACAAGCACCTGTGCCCGCAGATACTTCCACCCAACCGCGAGGAACCTGGTAACTAAAAGCTAAATGATCTCTTGAAAATATTGCTCCAATCGTGCGGCAATTGCATCCCAGTCAAACTTTGTACTCACTACCTCTTTACCTTTCTCTCCTACTTGTTTCCGTCTTGCAGATGAGGATAATAAATCAATGACGGCTTCAGCAAATTCCTGCTTTTCTACTTTCATTATCGCACCTTCTCCACTGGCAATTCCCAACCCCTTAAATCCGATATTGGAACAGACTACAGGCACGCCCATAGCCATTGCTTCCAGCACTTTATTTTGTGTTCCCGCACCAAATCTTAAAGGGGCTACTACCACACTCGCACTGTTATAAACGGTTGCCAGATCTTCAATAAAACCGGTAACATTCACCTTGTCTGTTGCCAAGTCAAGCACCTTCTCTACAGGTCTTTGTCCGGCTATGATAAATTTTGTTTCAGGAAATTTTTGATGGATGACTGGCAGAATTTCCTGAACGAAATAAACAACCGCATCTACGTTTGGCGCGTAGTCCATGTTTCCTGTAAAGAGCAATGTGTCGTTGTGCGTGTAATCGTGATTTTTTGCCTTGAAGGTAGTAAGATCAACTCCGTTTGGAAGGAGGCGAATATTTCTGATGTTGTGAAGCTGTTCCAGATAATCCAAATCTTCTTGTGAACAAACTAGTGAAAGATCG
>CALMWT010000117.1 GCA_937870855.1 uncultured Taibaiella sp. | reverse complement strand
GTACAATGACAGCGATCACAGTCAGACCATCAAAGTGACGAAAGAATAGGAATTAATTTTTTAAAGTCAAAACATCAAGCTGCCCCGGACGACCGGGGCAGTTTTGGTTTTGGATTGGACTTTTTCTATATTCTTCTGAGCGTTTGTTTTTTGAATTATGGCACCCCGAGTTTCTGGTGCTAATAAGCAAATTAAATAAACATAAGTATAACATTAGTTTGTAGTTATAATGTAATTAGAATTCGCTAAGGAAAACTGTCGTTTATCCTCTCTTAGCTATTTTGTTTTTCCGGGCTGTCAAACCTTTCCCTGGGCTTAATTATTCCCAGAAGCCATTCTGATTATTAAAAAAACAAAATAAAAAGAGGGGTAGCCGAAAACCAATTTAGAGTAGGCAGTTAAATCTTTAGTCAAGATGAACAAACTTTTACACCAACGTTCCTGGCTTGTAGTATTTCTATTATTGTTTGGTGTTGTGGCCCATGCACAGGGTCCTCAATACTACAATCGTAACAATTCGACAGGAGCTAATGCGATTCCTTTGGGTGGGGCAGGCTATGCCACAAACAAATGCCAGTTTTTGTATGGTCCAAATTCGCTCAATACCAGTGGATCAACCGGAACACCGGCATATAACGGACTTATCACGACGGTATATTTCAGAGTCAGCTCTTATACCGCTGCTGTGGTGTATTCGGATTTTACTGTGTCTCTTGTTCAAAACGTAGGAACTGCCACGACTTTCCCAAGCACAACATTTGGCACGTTGTCTCCGTCGTTCTATCAATCTACTTATTCGTTGCCCACGCCTCTGACCAATGATTGGGTGGCTATTACTTTGCAGACACCTTTTCTTTATGATCCAAGTCTCTCACTTATTTTCGAGTTGAAAGCATCAAGTTCTTCGGGCGGCACTTCCTCCAGTAATGGGATGCGTAATGCATCAGGTTCAAGATTGTATGGTACTTATGCTGCAACATCAGGGACATCCAGTACTGCAACCTTAGTAGATTTTGGATTTGATCTTATGCCGGCAGCGCCTTGCTCAGGCACACCCACACCGGGAACTGCCAATGTAACAAATGCCAACCCGTGTATGGGGAGTATTATTTCTTTAAACTTATCCGGCAATTCAATAGGCGGCGGACAAACCTATCAGTGGCAATCTGCATCAAGTTCATCAGGTCCTTGGACTGACATTGATACACCGATGCTAACTTCTTTCTACACACTCAATGCAACCACTACATCATATTACAGAGCTAAGGTAAAATGCGTTGCAGATTCTGCTTATTCAGATTCCGTATTAGTAACGGTACCACCTGCATTTGCCGGAGGTACTTATAGCATTGATCCTTCGCAACCTGCCAGCAGCACAAACTTCCAAAGTTTTAGTGCGGCAATAAGCGCTATAGGCTGCGGTATATCTGGTCCTATCGTGTTTAATGTAGCAAATGATACGTTTAATGAACAGGTAATTATTCCAGGCACAGTTGGCTCAACGGCTACCAATACGGTAACATTTAATGGTAATGGCGCACTTCTTACCCACGCTGGAACGTCATCTAATTATGCCACTCTCAGTTTGGATGGTGCAGATCACATTACGTTCAAGAATTTGAATATTGAAGCTGCCGGAGCATCGAGTGGCTTCGGTGTGCATCTCGGTAATAATGCTGACAACAACACTTTTGATAGTTGTACGATAACAGCAAGTCTTACTGCGACAGGTAGCACATCTTGTGGCGTGGTGATGTCCAACTCTGTTACTTCTTATTCCTCAAGTGGCGCTAACGGTAATAATAATACTTTCAGCCACTCTACTATTACGGGCGGTTATTTCGGAATGGTGTTTTACGGGTCTTCTGCTTCAGCCAATATGAATAATACCATTACCAACTGCCACGTCAAAGACTTTTATCTTTATGGTACTTATTTTATCCAGCAGGGGAGTGGCAACATTGCGAATAATATTATTGAACGGCCAACGAGACCTACTGTAAGCACTTTTTATGGCATCATGCTCTCTACAGGTTGTAACAACATGCTTGTTGAGAAGAACAATATCAGAAATGCCGGTGGCGCGTCGGGGTCAGCAGCTTTTACAGCATACTGCATCTACAACAGTGCAGTAGCTTCTCTCGGTAACGAAAATAAAATTTACAATAACCTCGTTCACAATATTGGTAATACCAGCGGTACTACTGCAGGGCTTTATATGCCAAGCGGAACGCATGTGCAGGCTTACCATAATACAATTTTATTAAATAGCGCTACCGCTACTACCGGCACTGTTTATGGTATTTATTCTACTGGTACTGCGGGTGTGGATTTGAAGAACAACAACATCTCCATTACTCAAGGTGGTAGCGGAACTAAATACGGTTTGTATTTCACCGGCGCTGGAAAGGCTTCTAACTATAATAATATTTATCTCAATGCTCCCGCCGGCGTGAATAATATAGGTTATTACTCTGGTGCCTTTTCGACACTTGCCAACTGGCAAGGAGCAAACAGCAGTGCCTGGGATCAGAATAGTGTTTCTGTAGATCCGATGTTTGCTAATGCTGTTGGAGGAAACTTAACACCTACGAATAGCTTGCTTGATAATCTGGGCACTCCTTTGGGGGCAGTTACTACCGATTTTACCGGAGCGGTTCGCAGTGTTGTAACACCAGATATTGGCGCTTTGGAATTTTCAGTACCTCCATGTGGTGGCACACCTACCCCAGGCACGGCATCCATAATTGGTAACGTTACCAGCGGATGTATGGGAACGCCTATTA
>CALMWT010000116.1 GCA_937870855.1 uncultured Taibaiella sp. | reverse complement strand
GAGCATCTGGCTGTGGAGCATATACATGCCGAAGAACGAAACAGCGGCGGGACACTTGGCAGCAAGCGCTCTGTGCGCTACAGGGTGTACAACAGAATGAAAGCCTATTGCGATAAAAACCGACAAACGCTGTTTGTGCCGGAAAAATTGGAGCTGGCAGTGGATGCCGTGTTTCAGCGTCCACTTAAAGCTGCATCGAGGGAATCTCTTGGTAAGCACTTGCGTGGTGACGGCATTACGGATGAAGCACTTGCCTCTATGCTCATATCGCTTTGGGAGGAAGGATTGCTGGTGCATGAGGAAGACGATGAAGAAGCACAGCCAAAACAAACACACATCATTTGCTCTATGGGCTTTGCATAACTACACACACTGCCATGACCAAACAAGAATTTGCCCAATACATTCAACAAGCTGATTTCAGAAACCTGTTTGCCGAATTGGGCTGGGATAATAACCGCGAGCTATATACTCCCATAGCAATCAAAACCGCAAATGGCAAAGCGTTCTCATTTGACATTACACCTATTGCCATGCAGGCCGGTTTTCGGGTTTTACACTGTGCGCCCTTGCAAAACGGCGAACTGCCCGATAGCGGTACCAGACAACGCATAGCCACTGCATTGCACAAGCGCTACCCGGAGCATCTGCTCATCTTTACCGATGCAAAGAAAACCTCGCAGGTATGGAATGTAGTGCTGAAACGCAAAGACCAACCATTACGGCACAGTGCGGTACGTTGGAGCAAAGGGCAGGACGTAGAAACAGTATGGCAGCGCATATTTCGCCTTGCATTTACCATTAGGGAGGCAGAAGACGGCATTACTATTTTAAAAGTAACCGCCCGTGTGGAAAGTGGCTTTGCACAAAACGCCGATCCTATAGTTAAGAAATTCTACACCGCCTTCAGCAAGCAGCACAAAGATTTTTACGCTTTCGTAAAAGGAATAGACGACCATATAGACGCGCTGAATAAAAAAGCAAAAAAGGATGCTGATAAACAGGAAAACAAAAACAAGCAATGGTATGTGAGCCTCATGCTCAACCGCCTCATGTTTTGCTACTTCATCCAAAAAAAGAACTTCCTAAACCGCGACCCCGATTACCTGCGCAATAAACTAAAGGAAAGCAAAACACGCAAAGGGAAAAATAAGTTTTACTCTTTCTACCGCGACTTCCTGCTGCATCTTTTTCATGAAGGGCTGGGCAACCCAACCCCTGGTAAGGAGCTAAAGGAAATGATTGGGCGCATCCCTTACCTGAACGGTGGACTCTTTGACGTGCACGAACTGGAAGAGCAGTTTGAAGAAATACAAATAGACGATGAAGCCTTCGACAATATCTTTTCCTTCTTCGACCAATGGAGCTGGCACCTCGATGCGCGAGAGCAAGCCACCGGCAAAGACATAAACCCCGATGTGATCGGCTACATCTTTGAGCGCTACATCAACGAGCGTGCTAAGATGGGCGCTTACTACACCAAGGAAGATATCACCGAATACATCTCACGCAATTGCATACTGCCCTGGCTTTGGGAAGAAACGGAGCGACGACTGAAAACCAAAAAATCGCGCGAAGACGAAGAGAATATATCGCTTGCCGAATTTGTAAAAGCATCGGGCGACAGCTATATCTATCCTGCCGTAAAGCATGGTGTAAACGAACCATTGCCTGCCGGTATCGAAGCCGGAATTAAAGAAGTGAGCAAGCGGACGAACTGGAACAAGCCCGCGCCTGCAACACATGCATTGCCTACGGAAATATGGCGCGAAGTAGTAGCACGCCGACAGCGCTATGAAGAAGTATGCACTAAAATCAAAAAAGGAGAAGTAGCGAGCATTACCGACTTCATTACCTACAATCTCGAGATTAGGGCTGCCGTGCAAGACTACATAGCCCAGTGCACCGACCCCGCCTGGCTGCGCGCCTTCTGGGAAAGCCTGAAGGAAATGACCGTGCTGGACCCTACCTGCGGCTCCGGCGCTTTTTTGTTTGCGGCAATGAGCATATTGGAACCGCTCTATGAAGTGTGTATAGAACGGATGGGTGGGTTTATAGACGATGAAGACCATGGCAACGCTGCCGACAAAGCCCGCTTTCAAAACCGTTTCAAAGACTTCCGGACCATACTGCAAGACATAAAAAATCCTGAAAAGCACCCCTCAAAAGAATACTACGTTTACAAGAGCATCATTTTGCGCAACCTTTATGGTGTTGACATTATGAAGGAGGCAGTGGAGATAGCCAAGCTACGCCTGTTTCTGAAGCTGGTGGGCTGTGTGGATGCCGACTTCTCCAAAGGCAACCTGGGATTGGAGCCGCTACCCGATGTGGATTTTAAAGTGCGCGCGGGTAATACGCTGGTGGGCTTTGCTACGGCAGAAC
>CALMWT010000115.1 GCA_937870855.1 uncultured Taibaiella sp. | reverse complement strand
TCCCCATCGGTTTCACCATGCTCGTGCATAAAACGGTCTCCGATCTCATACTGGAAAGTATGCAAACCCGGCTTTAAACCCTGCCAGGCGATCTCAAATTCCCGGGTATGTTTCATGTTACAATCTCCCTGCTTTAAAATCTGTTAACCACCGACCAAAATTCACTTGTTCAGTGACTACGTAAAATCGCTTACAAAGAACTTTAGGTTAGGAAACGGAATGTCTCAAAACCCTAAAAACGGGTGGCAAAGGTAGTAAAATTTATTTCGCTTAGAGTAATTTATTTCTCTTGATTAAAAAAGAATGTAACACTTGTTCTACAGGCTGAGAAAGGTTTACCGGAATGCGATCAATATTGTACTGATGACAACGGTTTTCTATTAGTTGCTGGAAATTTTTCATTTCGGAGGTGTACTGTTCCCTTATTTGCTGGGGCTGTAGTTTTATCTTTTCCCCGGTTTCCATATCCACAAATTCATAAGGACGGTTTTCAAATTCAAACTCAGATTCCAGTTTCCCCTCAATAGTGTGAAATAAAATCACCTCATGTTTATTATAACGAAGATGCTGTAGTGCAGAAAACAGCGCATCAACATGTTCTGCATCATCCATCATGTCGCTAAACACAACAATTAATGACCGCTTATGCATTTGCTCCGCAATTTGATGCAATGCTTTGGCCGCATTTGTCTTTTTTCCTGTGGGTTTATGCTGCAACAATTTTTCTAACTCATTGGTCAGCAAACGGTAATGAGTGTTTGAAGACCTGCAAGGTGACATAAAACCAATGTCTTCATCAAACAATGCGAGCGTGGCAGCATCAAGTTGCTTTTTTAATAATTGCAAAATACAAACGGCAGCAAGCGCACTGAATTGCAATTTATTAACCTTGTCTTCTTTCTTGGGAAAGTGCATTGACGAGGAGGTATCGATAGCAATGCAACACCGCAGATTTGTTTCCTCTTCAAATCGTTTTACAAAAAGTCTATCCGTTCTTCCATACACCCGCCAATCTATATGCCGAAGCGGATCGCCCTGATTGTAGAGCCGGTGTTCTGCAAATTCTACCGAAAATCCATGAAAAGGACTTTTATGCAAACCAATAATAAAACCCTCCACCACCTGCCTGGCCAAAAGTTCGAGATTTTGAAAATGAGAGTGATTTATGGTAAGTCTATTCTGAGGCATGATGGGTTCAAAGTACGAAGTTCCTATAAAAAGAAAATGATAAAACATTTCCGGTAAAACGGGGAAACTCCCCTGTTATCTTACCCGAAAAATATTTGTTACAGTGCAATAGCTTTGACTTTTTCAATTTTCCTGTTATCTTCAACCGTTCAAATTCTTCTTAAATGAAACTCCGTTTCTCTACTATAATTGCGGCTGCGTTTTTTACCGTTACTGCTTTTAGTTCTTGCACTCGTGAATACATTTGCCAATGCACCATTAAATACACCGGTGAACCAGGCTTACCCGATTCCACAGTTAGAGAATATGAGATTAGAGATACTAAGAAAAAAGCAAAATCTGCCTGCGAAGCCAACTCCTCCACTTCTACCACCGGAAACATAAAAACCGAAGAAACTTGCAAAATCTTTTAAGCAGATCTGTTTTTACATTTGTGCTTGAATTATGCAAAACAGTTTAGCACAAAGAAGAACTAACTCTTTTTATATAAAACGAATTACAGGACTCATACTGTTGCTTTTTACGGCAGCAGTTTTTTTATTTTCCGGCATTAGCAAGCTATACGCCTTCGATCCGTTTGTGTGGAATATTATGGATGCAGGCATTACTAACATGACCTTTGCCTCCATTCTTGCAAGGCTTTTCATAGGTTTTGAATTGTTGCTTGGCCTATTTCTCATCTTTCATTTATTTCTCAAATCGTTTACTTACCCAGCCATTCTTGCCCTGCTTTTCTTGTTCACCATCTATCTTATTATACTCATAGCACGGCAAGGCAATGACGGAAATTGCGGTTGCTTTGGCGATGCCTACGAGATGAAACCATCAGCCGCTATCATCAAAAATGCGGTAATGATTATCGCCACCATAATCTTACTATACATTTACCCCATAAAGTCTTTTAGAAATGCAGAATGGATAGCCGCAATTGTGGGAATGGCGGCACTCATTGCCCCTTTTGTGTTTTTTCCTTTAAGCGGTGAAGACAAACCGGAAGTGAAAAATGAACCCATAATTCTTACCCCCCTCTACCGATCCACCCATCCCGATAATAAACCCGCACCCGTAGAACTTCGCAACGGAAAACATATTGTTGCATTTATGAGCCTTACCTGTTCGCACTGTATTAAAGCAGCTTTTCTTTTGCAGGTCATTCACCGCCAGCACCCCACACTACCCATTTTCTTCGTGCTGAATGGCCACCCCGATTTTCTTTCCGATTTTTTGAAAGAAACCCATGCCGCACACGTGCCCCATATACTATTTCGCGGTGCAGACGAGTTTCAGAGCATGGCGGGCAGCGGCGTACCTTCTATTTACTATATTAACAACAGCGTTATAGAGCGCAAAGCAAACTATTTTCAGCTCGACCCAAAGTATATGTACCAATGGCTTACCGAAAAATAGCTATAGGATTCAATTTGAAAGCTGAAGGATTCAATTTGAAAGGAAAAGGATTTAATTTGAAAGGTGATAGGATTCGATTTGATATCTAAACGCGCCAACCTGACAGGTTTAGGCATCGTTTTAAAAGGTTTAGGATTAAAATTGAAAGGTTTAGGTATCAATTTAATGCCTTTTTGTCAATGAAGATATAAGTGGACTAAAAATGTATTTTCCCGCCACGGCTTAAAAACTGCCAACGCCCTACCCATACGTTGCTTTTATTTTCCACAATTTCAGGTTGGTATCTTTTTATAAGGAAATTCTTCCAAAAGCATTAATTCTATGCAGCAAAAGAAGATAACCTTCAAAGGCATCTGGGAAATACTCAAAGATTCGTTCAACGGATTTGTGGACGATAAAATCACCAAAATGAGTGGAGCGCTGGCTTATTATACCGTGTTTTCTATGGCACCGTTGCTACTCGTCATCATATCGCTCTGCGGTATTTTTCTGGGGCGCGAAGCGGTAGAAGGAGAAGTGTACCGCACTCTTTCCGGCTTTATGGGAAATGATACCGCCGCACAACTTCAGCAACTTATAAAAAACGCATCTTTCAGTGGCAAAGGCCCTATGGCTGCAACGATAGGCATTGTTACATTGCTTGTGGGGGCAACCACTGTTTTTGCGGAAATACAAGATTCTATCAACACTATTTGGCGTATAAAACCCAAGCCCAAAAAAGGCTGGCTGAAAATGCTGCAAAACCGCTTTCTGTCGTTTTCTGTAATTATTTCTCTGGGTTTTATTATGCTTGTATCCCTTGGTCTTTCCAGCCTTATAGATGGCTTCTTCAAAAGTCTTCAGGCGCGTTTTCCCGATGTAGGCGTAGTTATATTTTACATCTTCAATCAAGTCATACTTTTCGCTGTCACCACCCTCATATTTGGTGTGGTTTTCAAAGTATTGCCCGATGCTAAGATTAAATGGAAAGATGTGCTGGCAGGTTCGGTAGTCACTGCTATATTATTTATGCTTGGCAAGTTTGGGATTTCGTTTTACATCTCGCAAAGCGACATTGGAAGCACTTACGGCACTACGGGTTCGCTTGTGGTGTTACTTCTGTGGACTTACTATTCTTCCATTATTCTTTATTTCGGCGCTGAACTTACCAAGGCATACGCTATGAAATACGGCTCCGAAATTCATCCTAACCATTATGCTGTTACCACGCGCGAGGTGGAGGTAGAAGAAAGCGGAAAATCTGTGCAAGAGGTAGAAGGCGTGCCCCGCAACAAACAAAACGATGCAGGCAACTGGGAAATAGGTATTGAGTAGAATTTTTCTTGATCCAGCCATTTATCACGAGATAAGATAGGCAGTTTGTTGCTCCGCCAATTCTTTCGCATTTTTACACACTTAAAAAGATTGATAAATGGCTGAAAACGAAAAAGTACACTGCCTTATCGTAGGCTCTGGACCGGCGGGCTATACCGCTGCTATATACGCATCGCGCGCAGGCTTGAATCCTGTATTATACCAAGGTCTGCAACCCGGCGGACAACTCACTATCACCACCGATGTAGAAAACTATCCCGGCTATCCTGATGGTATTATGGGTCCGCAAATGATGGTGGACTTTGAAAAACAAGCGCAGCGTATGGGTGCAGATATCCGCTGGGGGTTGGCTACGAAAGTTGATTTTTCGAACCGTCCGTTTAAAGTAGAGATAGATGAAGAGAAATGGATAGAAGCAGATTCGGTAATAATTGCCACGGGTGCATCTGCTAAATGGCTCAACATTCCCAGCGAACAAAAGTTGAACGGACACGGCGTATCTGCCTGTGCAGTGTGCGATGGTTTTTTCTTTAAAGGGCAAGATGTAGCAATTGTAGGTGCGGGCGATACCGCTTGCGAAGAAGCTTTGTATCTATCAAAACTTTGCACTACCGTACACATGATAGTGCGTAAAGGCGAAGACGGAATGCGCGCCAGCAAAGTGATGCAAGACCGCGCAAAGAAAACACCCAACATCACCATCCATTGGAATTCTGAAACGGATGAAGTGCTGGGTGATAATAAAGTAAGTGGTGTAAGAATCAAAAACAACTTAACCGGCGAACTGAAGGAAATAGAAGTGAAGGCGTTTTTCGTAGCGATTGGTCACGAACCAAATTCAGGCATATTCAAAGGCTGGCTGGAAATGGATGAAGCAGGTTATATCATCACTACGCCCGGCACATCAAAAACAAACATCGAAGGTGTATTTGCCTGCGGCGATGTGCAGGATAAAACCTACCGTCAGGCGGTAACGGCTGCGGGAAGTGGCTGTATGGCTGCGCTAGATGCTGAACGCTACCTCGGTGCAATAGAGCATGAGTTGGCGGAATTGCATGAGGAGAAATAGCTCATTATTTCTCCTGCGGTTTTTCAAAGTAATTCAACTAAAAAGCCATTCAAAATTGAGATGGCTTTTTAGTTACACATATACTAAACACTAAGTTGCAGCTCAATTTCTGGCATTTCATCGTAAGTTCTTCCATTAAGGATTCGGCCAGCGGCCTTTTTATTTCTTCCTCCCCATTGCTTAAAGAAAAATCTTACATCTGCATTTTCACATTGTTCCTGAATCTCTAAAACCCAATCTGGATTCATGGGACGTGGCTTATGCCCACTTTCCCCTCCAACGATAACCCAATCAATATTCTCAAGATTCAATTCTGGCAGAGGTCCTATGAGTGGCTCTAAAGAAAGAAATTTTACTCTGGCGTTAATTTGTCTTAAATAGTCAATCCTATCTTTCATCTTTTCGTTTTCTACTGAAACTCCCATCCAAATATTATGCGTCCATTTTAAGTCATTATGAAGTTCGAAAAGTCTTTCAGCCCTTTTTGTTAACACTTGAAAAACATGTTGAGGGTTATCATTCATTACCTCAAAAACCTTTTTGATAAAGTCAAACGGAACCTCTTTGTGAAAAAGATCGCTCATTGAATTTACAAACACAACTTTTGACGATTTCCAGGTGTATGGAATATTCAAAGCACTTTCGTGTGCTCGAACTTCAAAATTGTCTTTGTATTTTTCAACACCCATCGCCTGCAACCTTCTTGACATAATTTGAGCATAGCAAAATTTACAACCAGCTGAAATCTTATCACATCCAGTTGTAGGATTCCATGTCATTTCTGTCCATTCTATTGATGACTGTGCCATTGTTATTTGTTGTATTTTTTCACAATATCGCTTCCAATTTTCTCGGCAGTTTTATTGTTAGAGGTTAAAAATAGATGATACATTACTGAATTGCTTGAATTTCGGAGTTCGTAGGGCTTAGAAACATATTCAAACACTTCATTGAGTCTCGATTTGTAAAGTTTAGCTGAATTATCAATAGCATTTCTTTCTTTTTCAATCAACGCGAAATCTTCAAAAAGCGTGGCTGACTTTTTATAAAATGTCTTTTCAATTTGGTCTCTCGACAATCCTAAAAACATTTCGAGCTTTTCGAGCCATGCGTCCGAAATCTGCCCATTCTTTTTTAGAAGACGGTTAACTCCCAGCCCTGTTGGAACGAGAATCCACATGTCTATAGGTAAATACCGCAAGCTTTCAATTGATCTCCACTCAACCTGCATTCCACATGGGTCTATGTATGCCAGCGTTCTTACATTTTTGTTCTTAGGATCGCGTAGAAAATTGCCGAGATCAACTATTTTCTTATTGCAATCTTCACATACAGTATGTATTTTCTTCTTGGGAAAAGCTTCCTGCGTATTTTCTTTCAGTAACTCAAAGTTTTTAGTATCCTTCTCTACAAAATAATAAGTATCGAAAGGTCTGGGTTCATCTATTTCAACTATTCGTCTTGCAGCTCCGATAGTGATGTCGATGTCAATTTTCTTGTCTTTTATGATAAATCCACTACCTGCAAACCCATCGAAATACATAAGCTGAAAATAAGACCTGTCCTTCATAATGGTCAGGTATGCTTTCGCATACTCGACAAGGATTTCAATTTTAATTTTGGTCCAATCACCTCCAAACTTATTCATTGGCTTGAGATTAATGATGTGAGATTAAATTTACAAATTGTTCTTTCTCAGAATACAGCCTCAAAACAACGGCAACTGATTATTCCTTATCCTTCTAAAATCATTCGTATTCCAACTCATCTCTGTTTGGTTTAAGCTATATTTTTTACAGTACAAGTGAAACTGAACTTTGATTAATTCAGCAAATTTTCCATCGCCTACTATTCTGTTGCCCCAACGGCTATCGTTCACTTTTCCCTCATGGCAGGCGCATATCTGGTTCCATACTTTATCAGCACGATCGGGAAAAGCTTTGTACAGCCAGTCTTTAAAAATATCACCGATAGCGCCATTCAATCTTACCACAGTATAGCCCGCCCATTTCGCGCCCGCTTCCGATGCGGCTTTCAACACATCGTGCATGTGCATGTCGTTCAGTCCGGGAATGAGGGGCGCGTTCATAATGCCCGTGGGAATACCATTTTTAGAAAGCGTCTCAACCACTTTCAATCTCGATTTGTACGAAGCAGTTCGCGGCTCTAAAACTCTGCGCAAATCTTCATCCAATGAAGTGATGGAGGTAAACACTCTGATAAGGTTGTGTTTGTTCAATTCTTTAATCACATCGAGATCGCGGAGTACTAGTGCATTCTTCGTCAGTACACCGACAGGATTTCTGTACTCAAGACAAATCTCCAGCAGCTTGCGCGTGATCTTCATTTTGCGTTCAATCGGTTGGTAACAATCCGTATTTCCCGATAAAGAAATTACAGCCGGTTCCCAGTTTTTATTCTCAAAAAACTTCTTCAACAACGCAGGCGCATTTTTCTTCACAACAATCCTGCTCTCAAAATCAATACCTGCGCTGTAACCCCAATACTCGTGCGAATTGCGTGCATAGCAATAAATGCATCCGTGCTCACAACCTTGATAGGGATTGGCAGAATACATCATCCCCACATCAGGGCTGGTTACTTTATTGACAAGCGTTTTGCTATCATCGTAAATGTATTCGGTCTTACGCACTTCTTTTTCCCAATCGTCTATAGATTCGATATGCTCCTGCACATATTCTCCTTTCAGAAAACGATTTTTAGGATTGAACTGCGCACCCCTTCCTTTGTCAAAACGGTTATCTGTTGCTTGATTGATCATAATTCTACGTTTACTCCTCCAGCAAATATTTATTGATCACTTCCTTGTAAGTATTTCCCTCTTTATCTACAAGGCTGCCGTACATATCCTTTACCGAACCAAAACCGATGGCATCTTTGTACTCATTGGGTGCTACGGTTTCGCAGGCTTTTCGCACTATGTCTTTTCCAAAGCGGTCTTTGATGCTGTACATCACCAGGCGTAGTTTGTCCTGCTTCATTTTGTTATCAAAAAGCGTATAAGAAACATGTTCTGTTTTGATAAATTTTGAAATGATTACCCCGAGATGTTGCGTTTGCGGATTGAACATTTCGACACTGTGTGCTTTCTCAAATTCCCGAATTCTGTCTTCCAGATAATGTCTCAAATCCATCGCATCCTGCACGGGATAAGTGAACCGTACATGCGTATCCCACCGCGTAAAATCTTTGTACTTGATGAAAAAACCAGCTTCTCTGCAAAACACGCTTTGCTTTACCATACGCTGCTCCAACCTTGTACAAAGCGAAATGAACAACCCTTCGAGCGCTTGTTTATTTTCTCTTTGTGCTTTTGAAACGGAACGTGTGGCGCTCATTGCCCGATAATTGTTTTCATAAAGATCTACCTCCATGAAATTGAGCCTGCAATGCCAGTAGTGACCCACAATGCCCCCAAATGCTTTTCTTAAAATAGCAGGTGATGAATGGCGCATCTCGTAAGGATTTTTGATGCCGATCATCAGCAATCTTTTCTCATTCGCACGGGCAATGCCGGGAAGGTCGGTGAGCTTCAGTTTCTTCAGATGCTCGTCAACATTTTCAGGGGTAATTTGAACAAGTCCATCTGGTTTCTGTAATTCCGTTCCAAGCTTTGCGAGAAAAGAATTAGGAGCAATTCCAATGGAGCATTTCACAAAATCGCCACAAGCTTTTCGAATATCTTCTTTAATCTTAAAAGCAAGGTCTTTCAAATTCTTATAAACCAGCCTGTAGGAAGTAAGGTTTATTACTGCTTCATCGATGCTTTTTGCCATCACATCGTCGCAATAGCTGTGCAGCACTTTCATGATCTCTATATGATACCAACGATAGCGATGCGGCCGGGCCGAAACAGGAATAATATCGGGGCACAGAGCGCGACACTCATTCAATCGCATACCTGTTTTTACACCGAATTTTTTTGCTTCGATAGAAGGCGCAATCACACAGGCCGTGGGACTCGCAAAAGGACAAACGCCCACAGGTCTTCCACGCAGTTCTTCATTATCCTGCTGCTCACAGCTTGCAAAAAAGCTGTTCATGTCAATATACATGACGATGGCATTTGGATTTGCTATAAAAGAATTGGCGCGCATTTTACGACACTATTAAAGACTTAATTAAGACATCAATAATAGCAAATAAAATCGAGCCTGCACACACAAAAAAAATCCCAGGCATATAAACCGGGGACTACAACTCAATAAAAAGTGGCTCAATCAATGCATCCGATCACCTCGCGGAGCCAACTGCTGTAAAATGTTCTCTTCAATCTTCAACCAGAGTTGCCAGGCTTTTTTAACTTTTTCAGGTGAATAATAAGTTTCTGCCAAGTCAATGAACATGCGGTAATGCCCAGCCTCTGAAACCATGAATTTGTAGTAGAATTTCCGAAGTGCTTCCTCTTCCAGTTTTTCAGAAAGCAACCTGAAACGCTCACAACTTCTGGCTTCTATAAGCGCGCAAATCATCAGTTTATGCAAAAGCTTTTCTTCGTTTGAAATTCCCTTCGGTTCGTTTTGCAACAAAAGATTTACATAATCGTCTTTCCGTTGCTTTCCCAATTCAAAGCCGCGCTTTTTCATTTCAGCCCACACCATGCGAAAATGCCCCCACTCTTCGGTTACAATGGGTGCAAGGGCATTTACCAATTCCACTTTTTCGGGATAGCGCTGAATAAGAGAAATACACTGTGTGGCTGCCTTCTGTTCACAAAATGCGTGATCTGTAAGAATTTCTTCCAGAGAAATGGAGGCAAGATCCACCCAGCGCGGATCGGTTGGCATTTTTAAACCAAGAATAGAATTATCGGAAGTACTCATAACCGAACGCAATTTCTTTAAATAGTCTGAATGTTTCGTTTGTCGAACAAAACTTACGCCGATCGGCTACACCCATCGTTTGCGTATTGCGCCCCTTCAGGGCTATAATATTACCCGTCGGTATTGTCTTTTTTATTCTTTACGCCACAACGCAAAAAGAAGGAAGAACGTTGCGATATTTGCACGCTTTAACCAGGCATAGCACTCAACCTAATGGCATCTTTCTTTTCGCATTTACAGCGTACTTTTACGCCCGCTTCACGCAAGGAGGAGCAACAACCAACCGACATGCTTTCCAAAGATACTTTGCTCAGAGCTTACCGGCTGATGATGACAGCCAGAGCAATGGCTGACACCTACGATGCTAACCGCCAGATTTGCAAATACGTTCACTCAACAAGTCGCGGACACGAAGCAATACAACTGGCTACCGGATTTTTACTTCAGGCTTGCGACTATGTAAGCCCCTACTACCGCGATGAAAGCATAATGCTGGCGATGGGATACCGTCCGTATGAAATGATGCTTCAATTACTTGCAAAAGCTGATGACCCTTTTACCGGAGGACGCGAATACTACAACCACCCAAACATTCGCCGTGAAGGCTACCCTACCATCATCCACCAAAGCAGCGCAACGGGAATGCAAGTGATTCCAACTACGGGCATTGCACAGGGAATTCGCTATATCGAAAGACAAAAACTGAAAGATTATGAAGTGTCGCCTGTGGTTGTGTGCTCGTTGGGCGATGGCAGTGTAACCGAGGGAGAAGTAAGTGAGGCGTTTTCGTTTGCAGCCTTACACCAATTGCCTATCATTTATCTGGTTCAGGATAATGATTGGGGAATTTCGGTAAGCAGCGACGAGGCGCGTACCAACGATGCTTATGAATATGCTGCGGGTTTCAAAGGATTGGAAAGAGTGCGGGTAAATGGGAGCGATTTTGTGGATAGTTATAAAACCATGGAATACACCATTGACTGGGTACGCCGCGAACGGAAGCCGATACTCGTTCATGCAAAAGTTCCATTGTTAGGGCATCATACATCGGGTGTAAGAAAAGAATGGTATCGCACTACAGAAGATTTAGAGAAACATGCGCTCAACGATCCGCTACCAAAACTTCGCAAAGTATTATTGCACCGGGGCGTGAAAGAAGAATTGCTGAATGAAATAGAAACGGAGGAAAAAGCATTTGTAGAGAGAGAATTTCAGGAGGCCGTGAACGCTGTAGAACCTGATCCGTCAACTGTAGCAGAGCATGTATTTGTACCAACCCCGGTAAATACAGAAAAAGGTACTCGCACACCGGAAGGAAGGGAAAAGGTAGTAATGGTGGATGCAGCGCTTCATGCGGTAGAAGAAATATTGCAGGAATATCCTGAGGCGCTTTTTTATGGGCAAGACGTTGGGCGAAGATTGGGCGGTGTGTTTCGTGAAGCGGCTACGCTTGCAGATAAGTTTGGCGATGAACGCGTATTCAATACTGCTATTCAGGAGGCATACATTATTGGTT
>CALMWT010000114.1 GCA_937870855.1 uncultured Taibaiella sp. | reverse complement strand
CCCCGCCGATCCACTTAAATTTAAAACATGCTCAGTCCACGGTTTATAATACACACGAGGGCGTACAGTGCTCTCAAAAAATCCTGGAATATCTGAATCTGCGACAAAATTCAAATCAGAACAACCCTCTCTAAATGGCTGCCCAGTGGCTGAATCACGAATGGTTACTGTAAACCGTGGTTGTTGGTTTGCCGGGTGTTGTGCTCCATCATCCAATACTACAGCATATAGAAACCGTACACTATAGTTGTTAACATTTGCGGGTACTGCAAACTTAAAACGCACTCTATCGGCATCCCCAGTGGATATTTGATCACCAATTCTGATAGAGAATTGTCCTCCATTGGGAGCCACAACAGGGAAGAACCCAAAAGGATCTAACCCCATAGCAGGGGTCATTATATCATGCCTTCCTGCAACATAGCCAGTATTGGGAGTTGTAATAATAGTTTGAGGAACTCCTGCCGGATATGGAGGTGCGCCAACATCTGCCCCAGCGGCTGGGTAATCCCCCCATTCGGCTGTCCAACCTGTCGTATCTCCCATCTCCCAATCAATATTGGGAGGGCAAACAAATGTTTGGGAAAATCCCTTAAACGGTGCAATAGCAATTAGCAAGGCAAAAAGCGAAAATGCGAGCGATGGTATATTCCTTTTCATAATTCTGTTGTCAAATATATTGTATAACGAGTGCGTTTCAATGGTTTTTGAAAGATTAATCTATCCTTACTAAGACTATCAGACATGCCATTCGGTTGGGGATAGAATACGGGTTTGTTTTCTTTTTGAGTATCTCGCACAAAGCTCGAAAAAACGGAACCGGCACAAAAGGAAAAGCACCGTCTTGCGACCGTGCTCTGATTCCTTACAGTATGCAATTTGTTGTTGCTAACGCAAAGCTGTGGGCAAGCCTCTTGTTATTGGCGCTTCATTGCAGTGGCTGTTTCTTCTGTGTCATAAAAAGGAGGAAGCTCGTAACCAAGATTCAGCATCACCTGCTCCAGCAGAGGCTCATCGTTGGGATTGTATTTTTTATTTAGGTTAAAGCCATTCAGTTTTGCCCAGGCTTGCCATTTAATGGCGGTGAGGGGGTTCTTAAATTCTTTTAGGATGGAATAAATATTTGCGCCTGTTTGGCGGGCTATGAGTTTTATGAGCAATACGCCCTGCGTTTCGTTGAGTGCTTTTACGCGGTCTTCAAAGTCCGTTCTTAGTTCGTTTTCTTTTGAATGAATAAAGTCTTTACGTTCTTTTTTCCCGATAGCTTCCTGATGGATTTTTGCATTCACTTCAGAAAAAGTTTTGGTTGCAGCTTCCATATAGGGCAGTATGGTTTGCACATTAAACCGCATTTGGTTAAACCGGTAGCGGGCAGTATCGTTCATCCATTTGCGCGCGCCTTTTACTTCCACTTCCTTTAGTCTCACCATCATAAACGTATCGGTTTGCTGAGCAGAAACCCGATGCGTTGCGAACAATGCAAAAACCAGCAGCAAAAGGAGTAAATATTTACGCATAATCCCCTTTAATCAACATTTGTACCAAAGAACGGTTTGCCGGTAGGGCAGATTGGTTTTGCATTTGCTTTAAGAAATTGGGGTGCGATAAGTAATTTTAGAAAATGCAGATGGAATGGATGAGAAAGTTAGGCGTTTTGTTGCTATTGCTATGCCCGGCTGTGGTAAATGCGCAAGGCATATATGAGGTGAATGGGGGCAGTGTCAGTTTTCATTCCGACGCACCTAAAGAATTGATCAGCGCCTCCTCTACGGGTTTGAAGGGTATTATTGATTTGGAGAAAAAGACCTTTGCGTTTAAGATAGGGATCGGAAGTTTTATGGGTTTCAACAGTCCGCTGCAGCGCGAGCATTTTAATGAAAACTACATGGAGACCACCATTTTCCCGGAGGCAACTTTTTCCGGCAAAATCATAGAAGATATAGACCTGACGAAAGACGGAACCTACGTAATTCGGGCTAAAGGAAAGATGCGTATTCATGGAGTAGATCAAGAGCGTATTATCCGCTCCACCATTGTTTCCGATAAAGGGCGCTTGTCTGTAAAATCTGATTTTGCAGTGCTACTGTCCGATCACAATATTAAAATTCCGAAGTTGGTAAATAATAAACTTGCTCCCGAAATAAGTGTATCGGTAAATGCCACATTGCGCCAAAGGGATAAATAGATGAAACGGATAAGGCTCCTTATTTTTCTTCTGTTTGTTGCTGCTTCCACTCAGGCCCAAAAGCCTTTTGCAAAGGAGTTTTGGCTCAGTGAGTCGGGCACTCCAATAAAAGTAAATGACCTTTTGTACGCCAGTAATAATTACCTGTGGCTTGCCACCGACAACGGAGTTTTTCGCTTTAACGGAAGTGACTTTACAGAAATTGCCGACACTATCCATCAGCCTGTTACTGCGATTGCAGAAGTGAACGGCGTTATTTATGCGGGCTACAAAAATGGCAGGATAGGAATAGTGAATAATGAAGTTTCGTTAGTGAAAATAAAACATCAGGTTCCGATATCGTCCATTACTTCCTTGCATGGAAGCGCTGGCTTGCTGTATGTAACCACAGAAGACGAAGGTTTATTTATTATTATCAACGGTGCGGGTTTACAATTTTCAACAGAAAAAGGACTTATAGACAACTTTGCTTATGACGCGCTGATAAGGAACAACGAAGCGATGATAGCTACCGATCGGGGCATCAATCATATTCGCTGGAAGAATGGCTCTCCGCTGGTGAATGTATTGTCCACCACACAGGGGCTGCCCGACAACATAGTACGTGTATTGCAACGCATACCCCGCACTGAGCTTTGCTGGATCGGTACACAGGAAGGCGGAATTGCCCTCTACGACAATGCGAATAAAACTTTTCTCGAGTTAAGAAATTCTTCGCCATGGATATGGGGGCAGGTAAATGATATTTTGCCGCTTAGTAAAACCGAAACCTGGATCGTAACGGAAGGTGGATATTTGCTTCACGCCATTTACCGCAGCGATTCTCTTCATATTGTTGCTTTTGCTTACCCCGATGTAAAACTTAACAGGCTGGTAAACGACAAATCGGGTAATATCTGGTGTGCAACCAATAAGGGTTTATTAATGAATACGGCTTTGTATGCAACCCATATTGCACTTCCATCCTACTACCAATTGAAAAACGTAACCGCTATTAGTTGCGACAATGAAAACAACTTGTGGTTTACACAAAACAATTCGTTGTATAAATTTTCGATCAATCAAAAAAACGTACCCGAACTGGTTCTTAAAACCGAAGCTTCCATAACATGCTTATACCCGGATGGTAATGGCAATTTGTGGATCGGAACATTTGGAGGTGGCTTGTTTTTTTTTCGGGATGGAAAGCTCATTTCACAAAAAAATATAGCAACACTTACAGACGGACATATTTTAAGCATCGCAGCCATCAAAGATCATTTGTGGATAGCGAGTTTAAATGGCGTTGAGGAGGCATTGATGGAAAGCACTTCAGGCTCTTTGAAAATCGTGAAGCATCACAACAAACTTTCCGGCACAGGCAGCGATTATATTTATCAACTCTACCCCGACAGTAAGGGCAATATGTGGATGGCTACCGATGGTGGCGGTGTTTGTAAGTACGATGGTGAAAAGTATGAAAGATGGAATGAGTCATCAGGATTTGGTAGCAATGTGGTTTATTCCATAACGGAAGATGCCAATGGAAATATGTGGGCAGGCACTTTGGAAAAAGGATTGTTCCGGTTGCAGGGAAATAAGTGGGAACAGTTTACCAAAACGGAAGGCTTGCAAAATTTGAACGTCTATGCTTTGCAAGGAACAGCGACCGGAGAAGTGGTAATAGTAAATGAAGATGGCATTGACGAATGGTATCCGCAGAGCAAACAATTCAGACACTTTAACCGACGACTTGGAATTGATATTGATTCGACTTTAGCGATACCCAATTGCATTGCAAAAGACAAAGTCGGAAATGTTTATGTGCCGTTTGAACACGGGGTAATAATATTTGGTGCGCAGAGTGGCGGCTACGATGTAACCCCTGCGATCAATATCACAGCAATAAGTCTTTTCAATAAACCGCTCCCATCCGATCAACATATTTTCAAACACAAAGAAAACCATATTTCCTTCCACTTCGACGGCATCAACTTCAGCAATCCCGAACGTTTACATTACCGTTATAAACTCGACAATTTCGACCCTAACTGGGTTTATACAAATGACGAAGTAATTCCTTTCGTGCAGCTACCCGCCGGTGATTTTACTTTTCATGTTCAGGCTTCTTTAAGTACAAATTTCATAAATGCACCGGAAGTAACTTATTCATTTAGTGTAGCAAAACCTTACTGGCAGCATACCTGGTTTATTACGCTCATGGCGTTGGCGCTGTTTGGTGCGGGTTATGGATATATTAAGTTGAGAGAAAAGAACCTCAGGAAAATGTCGCTGTTGCAGAAGGAGCGAATGATATTTGAGTACGAACATTTGAAAAGTCAGGTGAACCCACACTTTCTATTCAACAGCCTCAATACATTGGTAAGTCTTATTGAAGAGGATAAGAATGCAGCGGCAGATTACACAGTTCATCTTTCCGATTTATATCGAAACATGCTGTCGTTCAAAGATCAGGATTTGATAGGGCTGGTAGAAGAATACCAGATCATCAAGAATTACATGTACATTCAGAAAAGCAGATTTGGTGAAGCTTTGCATTTGCAGGCTGATATTCCAGAGCATCTTTTACAAACAAAAAAGATAGTGCCTCTTGCGTTGCAGTTGTTGGTAGAAAATGCCATCAAGCACAATATTGTTTCCTTATCAAAGCCCCTGACAATCTCCATAATTGCAGACGAAAACCAGATAGTTGTAAGCAACCGCCTGCAGCCAAAAATAAGCAAGGAGAAAGGAGCAGGATTGGGTTTGATGAACATAAAGAAACGATACAGACTTCTTACCAACCGAAGCATTAAATTCGGTATTGAAAAAGAGGAATACACCGTTATACTTCCATTGTTATGAACATAGTAATTGTAGAAGATGAATTGCCTGCATACAAAAGACTGACTAAACTTCTTCAGGATGTTGTTCCTGCGGCAAAGATTGTGGCACATCTCGATAGCATACAAACCTGCAAAGAGTGGTTTGCCACACACCCGCTTCCCAACCTTGTATTCATGGATATTCATCTTGCAGATGGTTCTGCTTTTGATCTTTTAAAACAGGTGAAAATTGAATGTCCTCTAATATTCACCACAGCCTACGATCAGTATGCAATGGAAGCCTTTAAAACTGCAAGCATTGATTACCTTCTGAAACCGGTGAAGAGTGCAGACCTGGAAGGCGCTTTGAAAAAGCTAAAAAACTTCAAAGAGATTTTTGGTAATGAAGACAAGAGTCAGCCTGAACAATCACCGCCCCAAATTGCAGAGTATAAAAAGCGTTTTCTGGTGCGTTTTGGAGAGCATATCAAAACAGTATCCGTCACCGACATTGCTTATTGCTACAGCGAAAACAAGGCAACTTTTGCGCGCACATTTGAAGGAAGAAATTATCCTATGGATTACAACCTCGATGCACTGGAACACATGCTCGACCCACAGGATTTTTTTCGCATCAACAGACAGTATCTTATCAGTCTGAAATCAATTGAGGAGATGCGTACTTATACCAAAGCTCGCGTTATCGTGAAACTCAACCCTACAGTAAAGGAGCAACCCGTAGTAAGTTCGGAACGAGCTGCGGATTTTAAAAACTGGCTGGCAGGGGAGTATAAATAGGTTTGAGGGTTGAGGGTTGAATTTTGAGGGTTGAGTTTGGAATTTGGAATTTGGAATTTGAAATTTGGAATTTTTGCTTTTGAATTACGAGTAGCAAAGAAAATTTTCCATTCAACATTCATAATTCACAATTCAAAATTGTCTTTTCCCACTTCGTCTTTCTGCCGAAAATTTATAAACACTCCGGCAATATTTTTAGTCTCGAAATTTCATCTAATGAAGAAGAAAGTTCTGTTGTTTTTATTGGTTGTGGGTGCTATAGCTGCCGTTTTAGGTTATGTAGTTTGGAATAAACCGCACGAAACGGTGGATGATAAAAAAGGAATACAGATTACAGCAGAGGCTTTGACCAATGCTTTTTTACAAAATGAGCTAAGCGCCAATGCCACTTATCTGAATCAGGTAATAGAGGTGAGCGGGAAAGTGTCGGAAATTTCAAAAAATCAGGATGGAAAAGATGTTTTGCTGCTCGAATCTTCAGATCCATTATCGGGTGTGCAATGCACAATGAGAGAGCCGGGAAATTATGAAATGGAAAAAGAGATAACCATCAAAGGATTTTGCAACGGATATACTACAGTAGTGTTGCTTTCAGATTGCATACTATCAAAATAAGAAGAAAGTAGTGAGTGAACCTATAAAGTGAAAACGATGAAGCGATTTAAACTCTTAACCTTTATTATAGCTTTTTGCAGCATCAGCTTTTATGCCTGTCAGCATAAGACCAATACGCCTGCCCCGGCTGGAGGTGGTGGCGGAACCGGCGGAGGTGGCAACCCACCGGATACAGGATTATGTTTTGAGCGCGATATACTCCCCATATTTATTTCCAACTGTGCAAAGAGTGGTTGTCACGATGCGGCATCGCACCAGGAAGGATATGTGTTCGACAGTTGGGCTAATATCACCAGGAAAAACTTTAAGCCCGGTGATCCTGATGATACAGAACTGTATGAAAAAATTACCGAAGACGATCACGATAAGATAATGCCGCCTCCACCCAATGCACCGCTTACTGCAAAGCAAATTGGTTTGATAAGAGAATGGATAAAACGAGGCGCACCTAACACCACTAATTGCAATACAGGTTGCGATAGCACACAGTTTGCCTATTCAACCACTATAAAACCTTTGCTCGACAACAACTGCAAAGGATGTCATAATAATACACTTGCATCCGGCGGTCATTCTTTTGAGAATTACAATTCTACTATTGCGGTTGCAAACTCTGGCAGATTTCTTGGAGCTATCAAACATTTGTCGGGTTACTCTTCAATGCCTAAGGGTGGTGTAAAACTTTCCGATTGCCAGGTTTTAAAGATTGAAAAATGGATAGCAGCCGGTAAGCTGAATAATTAATAACTTGACTCATCAATAAACGAACAATGAAGAAAATATTTTTTGCACTGGGCATAGCGGGAATAATCGGATTGGGATTTGCAGGATGTTACAATGATAATAGTGAAGAACTCTATCCGCAACCAACAGGTGCAGGATGCGATACATTGAATGTTACCTACACAAAGTTGAAACCCCTTATAGATGCGCAATGCGCCACAGCAGGTTGCCACGCCGGTGCAGTTCCATCAGGCTGGGATTTGAGTAATTATAACGGACTAAAAGCAGTGGCTGATAACGGACGACTAATGCTTGCGGTTACACACACAGGGGGCGCTTCGCAGATGCCCAAAGGAATGCCAAAGCTTGATCCTTGCTCTATTGCAAAACTTCAGGCATGGATAAATAATAACAAACCACAGTAAACAACTAAACCTAAATACAAGTGAATATGAAACGGACTATGATCGCTGTACTAATTATTTGCAGCACAGCAGTAAGCGGATATGCCCAAAAGTATATGACCCGCACAGGGAAAGTAACTTTCTTTTCTTCTACTCCGGTAGAAAATATCGAAGCGTTCAACAATGAAGTATCGGGCGTGGTAGATGCGAAGAGTGGCGACGTAGCTTTTATCGTGCCTATTAAAAGCTTCAAGTTTGAAAAAGCTTTGATGCAGGAACATTTTAATGAAAACTACATGGAGAGTGACAAGTATCCCAAAGCAGATTTTAAAGGAAAAATTTCTAACGTCGGCGATATCAACTTTGCAAAAGATGGAACTTACAATACAAGACTGCAAGGCAAGCTTACCATACATGGCGTTACAAAGGATGTAACACTTCCGGGTTCGGTTACAGTGAAGGGAAACAGTGTTACAGCCAACTCAAAATTCAATGTGAAAACTGCGGACTACGGAATAAAAATACCTTCGGTAGCCGAGAATAAAATTGCCAAGCAAATAGAAGTAACGGTCAATACAATCCTGAATCAGAAATAATAATTTGGTGCGGTGTTTCAACTTGAAGCGCCGCACTTTCTTTTTAATCACATCACATCATGCACATTAAACCAATTATACTCTCTTCCATTTTTCTATTCACCGCTTCCTTTTATGCAAATGCACAGGTGGAGGACACAGCAGAAGGCAACGACGATCTGATGGCAATGCTGGAAAGCGAATCTGCAAAGCCTGTGAGAGAATACACCACCGCAACGTTTAAAACCACGCGTATTGCCAACGGACACAGTATTGAAAATACAGCTAAAGGCGTTCTTGATTTTCGGATCAATCACCGCTTCGGTTTGCTCCATTCTGGTGTTAAAGATTTCTTTGGTTTGGATGGGGCAACTACAAGGATCGGCTTCGACTATGGCATTACCGATTGGCTGATGATCGGTATGGGGCGCAGTTCGTTTATGAAAGAGTACGATGGTTTTGCAAAGGTGCGGCTGCTTCGCCAGCGCGATGGTGGCGGAATGCCTTTCAGTTTAAGCTATGTGGGCGCTATCTCTGTTCAAACAATGGACAAGCCCGCTTACATTCCTGATAGTGTGGAGTATTATTTTTCCAATCGCCTGGCGTATGTAAATCAGCTTTTGATTGCGCGCAAATTCAGCAATGCCTTTTCCCTTCAGTTGATGCCCACACATGTGCACTACAATCTTGTAAATTTTAAGAACGAGCCTAATGATGTAGTGGCGCTTGGCATTGGTGGTCGGGTAAAACTTTCCAACCGTATTTCTCTAACGGCGGAATGGTATTATCAGATCGAAGGAACAAAACGTTTTGTAGAAGGGCAACCCAATGTGATGACCAAAAACCCGCTGACTATAGGCTTCGACATAGAAACCGGTGGACACGTATTTCAGTTGCTCTTCTCCAACTCCACAGCTATTTCAGAACGAAATCTTGTAGGACAAACTGTGAACGACTGGGGTGATGGCGATATACATTTCGGCTTCAACATTTCCAGAGTATTTACGGTAGTAAAGCCAAAAGGATTTGAAAACTCGAGGAATAAAATTTGGTAAGAGAAGTTTATCAGGAAATTACAGGAGTCGGAAGGCTGCTTTTTTTATGGGAAAAACCCGACTACTCTTTTTACCGAGCAAACATGCTACTTGACATTAACATATATTCTCCCGACCTTGTAGTTTCATAAAATCATTTATTATGAAACATCAATTTAAAACATCGGAAGGAATATTCAATACAGGTGAGAGCATTGATGTTGCAGCTCTCTCGTCCGGTATGTACTTACTGAAGGCAGAAGGTAAAACCTATAAGTTCACTAAAAAATAACCCACACTATGAAAATGATAATCATATTGCTGCTGTTAACTACGGCAGCAACAAAGATATTCGCACAGGGAACACCGGCCTTTATATGTGATACTACAAGTCCCAATATTGATAGATTGCAATATTGGCATGAACCCTTCGATGCGGGTTCTAATATTTTGCAGTCTATATATTATAAAAGTGATTTCGCTACTATGCCGCCGCAGGGTTTTATCACCGATATTTTTATTAAGATAGCTTACATGACTCCTGCCGGAGCTATATTACCCGGGCTTAGAGTAAAAATGGGTATAACCAATATAAATAGTTATTCCTACTTAGTAACTAACACACAGTTTTTTTCGATGGATTCTACACTTATCACTGTTTATTACGATACTCTGTTTGTGCTGCCTGCCACAATACCAACCAATGGCTGGCTGAAGCTTAGCTTTCAGCAACCTTTTCAGTATTCGATGCTGCCGCTGGCCGGCGATGTGCCGCAAAACCTGGTGGTGCAACTGTCGAAAGGTGGATATGTGTCAAACATGACCTACAAGTTTGATGTTTATTCCATTAATTATAAAGACAATAACAACAGGAAAATTATTCGTGCCGTAAAGGGTATTTATCCGGGGCACTTCCAAGTACATGGAGGAGCACCGTCAGTAATTCTCATCGGCTTCAACGGCTATGCTTTATCGGTAGATGATCCGCAGAAGAAGATACCGTTTAGTGTGTTTCCAA
>CALMWT010000113.1 GCA_937870855.1 uncultured Taibaiella sp. | reverse complement strand
CATTATGCCTGGTATTTCACGAAACTGACGGCGCACTTCTTCTACCATTGCCATTGCCGCCTCGCCCACCGCGCGTATAGCCAGGGAGGAAAATATGAACGGTATCATACCACCTACAAACAAGCAGGCAAGTACATTTGCCTTGTAAATATCTATACCTTCTATGCCTGCCACACCTACAAATGCTGCAAAGAGCGCAAGGGCTGTGAGGGCTGCGGAGGCTATCGCAAAACCTTTACCGGTAGCGGCAGTGGTGTTTCCTACGGCATCGAGTGTGTCAGTTTTTTCGCGCACGTCTTTGGGTAGTTCGCTCATTTCTGCAATGCCACCTGCGTTGTCGGCTATAGGGCCAAAGGCATCAATGGCAAGTTGCATAGCAGTGGTAGCCATCATACCTGCGGCAGCTATTGCCACACCATACAGACCAGCTACACTGTAAGAACCCCAAATGCCACCGGCAAGAACAAGAATTGGAAGGAAAGTGCTTTCCATACCCATTGCCAACCCACCGATAATGTTGGTAGCATGTCCTGTACCCGACTGGCGCACAATAGACATTACCGGACGCTTGCCCATTGCGGTGTAGTATTCGGTAATGATGCTCATTAAAGTACCCACAGCCAACCCTATAAGGATAGCGAAGAATACATCCATTCTTGTGAAATCGAAGCCACGAAGCGACATGGTTTCAGGTAAAATATAATTGACAAGGAAGTAAGAAGCTACGGCTGTAAGAACTATAGAACCCCAGTTGCCCATGTTTAGCGCTTTTTGCACCGCCGATGTGCTAACACCTGCGCTATCAGAAATTCTTACAAACCAGGTACCGATAATAGAGAACACAATACCCAAACCGGCAATAAGCATAGGAAGAAGGATAGGAGAAAAGCCATTGAAATTATCTCCGTTGGCAATTGTTTCCCGACCCAGAACCATAGTAGCAAGTACAGTAGCTACATAAGAACCAAAAAGGTCTGCACCCATACCAGCTACATCGCCTACGTTATCGCCCACGTTATCTGCAATAGTTGCAGGGTTGCGGGGATCGTCTTCCGGTATTCCAGCTTCTACTTTACCTACAAGATCAGCACCTACGTCGGCAGCTTTTGTATAAATACCGCCACCCACACGTGCAAAAAGCGCAATACTTTCCGCACCGAGCGAGAAGCCCGTTAATACTTCTATGGTACGAGCCATTTCAATGCTATCAACTGCGGCCTCGGGCGCGAAGATCATTTTCAAAACAATGAACAAACCACCCAAACCCAGCACCGCAAGGCCTGCAACGCCGAGACCCATTACCGCACCACCACCAAAGGAAACAGCAAGTGCTTTACTAAGACTGCTACGGGCTGCATGTGCAGTACGAACATTTGCTTTAGTGGCTATACGCATACCTATATAACCTGCCAAGGCACTGAAAACAGCACCCACTACAAAAGCAAGAGCAATAGACCAGTGACTTTCTGCGTTAGAATACCCCATGTATCCTAACAGTAAGCCTGCAATAACTACGTAATAAGTGAGGATTTTATATTCTGCCTTTAGAAAAGCCATAGCGCCTTCTGCTATATACTTGGCTATTTCCTTCATCCGGTCGTTACCGGCATCCTGTTTCGTCACCCAGGAACTTTTGATCATCGTGTACACCAGGGCCAATACACCGAAGGCTGGCACGAGGTAAAAAATAGAATCCATATATTTTTTTATCTGTTAAAAAGTGGTGGCAAAGATAGAAGATTACATCAGAAAACATACGGCGATAAAACACAGTTCGATGGCGCGGTTTTTGACTTTATAAAATGTGATAAGACTATTAAGATTACAATACCTATATTTAGAGAAGAGCAGTGAAAACGAAACTACAAGTGCCATCCGCAGATTATAGAAAACTCTCCGATGAGGAACTCATTCACCGGTTTATACACCGCAATGACCACGTTACGATCAATGTACTTTTCGAGCGCTATGGCCATCTGGTATTAGGCGTGTGTATGAAATACCTGAAAGATGGAGAAGCCGCCAAAGATGCTACCCAGCAAATATTCATCAAACTGTTGGAAGACCTTCACAAGTTTCAGATAGAGCATCTAAAACCCTGGCTGTTTCAAGTGGCGAAAAACCATTGTCTTATGCAGCTCCGCAAAGCGGTGAAGGTGGTAAACAATCAGTTTGTTACCAACGAACAAATGGACAGTGATGAAGAATGGCAAAGAAAAATTGAAACCGAACATTTGTACGAAAAACTGGAAATAGCCATCACCCAACTCAACAAAGAACAACGCACTTGCATTGACCTTTTTTATTCACAAAAACTTACCTACGCAGAGATAGCCTCTAAAACAAAGTATAGCCTGCAAGAAGTAAAAAGCCATTTGCAAAATGCCAAGCGCAATCTGAAAATAAAACTGGAAACTATAACCGGAGGTGTGAGAAAATGAGCCAGCATCTAAAACATATTTTTGACGCAAGTGCTTGTCTTTCAAAAAGGCAATTGAAAGATTATGCACACGGAGGCATGAGCCGGGAAGAGCAGTACGCTATAGAACATCATGTGAACACTTGCTTTTTTTGTAGTGAGGCAATAGAAGGTTTAGCCAAAAAAGAAAATGTACTGGTAGCTATTGATGACCTCAATACCAACTTCCTAAAAGATCACCTTAGCCTCATAAATCCGCAGATACATCTCAACTCTATTGCACCTACCGTGCAGGCACAGCCTATACAACGTTCATCGAAAGATAAAGTGCAACCCTTTCTAAAACCTGCAACTATTGCCGCAGCTTTGATACTTGGCGTAGCAGTGTTATGGTATCTGGATTTTGGAAAGAATGAAGCAGCAAACCATCACACCCTGGCACAGCAAACCACTACTACACAAGCTGTAAATGTGGTAGCAACACCGCAAGAAAACACAATGAACGCCAACGAAACTTTGTCCCAACCTAACGATAAAACAGTAGCGCAAAACACCACACAAACTTCTACAAACAACAACAACGATTTTCCGCAAAAGCCTTCAGCATTATTAGCTACAAACACGCAAACCGAAAAACCAAAACCTGCAGCCGATACGCATACAAAGGCAGAGTTGGCAGAAAATAAAAAAGCACCCAAAACAGTAGCTGCACCTGCCACCACTTCAGCCGAACGAAATAGTTTGCTGGCTGCAAGCGACATGGCTGCGAAAGATGAAAGGAAAGAAACGGATAACGAGCACGCAACATCTCCCGATGAACTGTTTGAAAAAGGCAACTATGCCGCAGCGCTTTCTGTTTATAAAAAAGAAATGAACACCGGCGGCAATCGTGCCGAGCAAGATGCCGCACTACAGGCAGCGCGTTGCCATATAAACCTCGGGCAAAAAGAGAAAGCCATAAAACTACTGGAAGCAATTGCAGAAAACGGCAGTGGCGCTTCAAAACGACAAGCGAAGCGGCTATTAAAAGACCTTGGCAAAGAAGTACAAGAATAAAAAAAGAGGCGCGTGCCTCTTTTTTATTATTTCTTAATGAACATTCCTTCTTTATGGCTCGGGTACAGGCTCCGGCTCTGGTGCAGGTTCTATATAAAGGTTCAGGTACTTCGCATCGTACAGCGTCTTTATCACATCCATATCTGCAAAGTGAAGGTCTAGCAGCTTTATCAGTGCCTGAAACAGTGCAGTAGCAAGCTCGGTGCGCAGGTGGCCGCCATCGTGGCTCGAGTCTTTCACATTTTGCTTCGCATCTTTCTGATCATCATCCAGCGCTATATAAGCGGTTAGCAAAGCATCAAGCTCATTCACCTTTGCCTCCTCCAGCAGTTCTATATGTTCATTGCACACCGTAAGCAGGCTCGTTACCATAGCCTCCACCTGTGCGCGGCGCATTCTTTTAAATGGCGTAAGCCCATTCGGGAAAAACTCTTCAAACAATGCCGGATTGTTTTTCTTGAATTTAAAGCTCACCTCTGCGTGTATATCTTCTATTTTATCCTCAATCTCGTCCAGCTTTTCATTGAGCAGAATGGTTTTGCTGGTGCCCACACTGTCGGTACTCTCCAACGTGTTGAACCACGCATTATATGCCGATGCCTTTGGAGTTACAATGGCTATAATGGGTGAATAAATTTCGCCCGCATTGGCATTAATGAGATAAGTAAGATGGTTTTGCGAAAGCTCATTAAAATCTTCGCGGCTCAGCTTATCTGTGTCGAACGGATTTTCTAAGAATTTGAGTATCATATTAAAAATGGCTTTTGGTTTAAACAAATTTAATCAACTTATTCATTAAGAAAAACCCTGTTTTGTGCCTTTTTCTTTAATTTCTATGCTTGAAAAACTTTACAAAATGCCTCCGCAGTAGTGCCGATACCCTTCGTAAACTTGCAAAACCTACCGGAAGTAGTGTGGACGACTGCTGCACCTTTGCAAAACGCTCAGGAAGTAGTGATGATGCTCTTTGCAAGCTTGCACAGCCCGCCGGAAGTAGTGACGATGCCCTTTGCAACGTTGCAGAAGGCGGTGGAAGTAGTGGGGAGGGGTTTTGACAGAAATATCTTGAGGTGGAAATGAAGGATAGATGGTCTAAAGGAAGATTAGCGAGGAAACGATAAATAACGGAAATTTGATTTGATATCTACATTATAAATGAGAAGGATGAATACAGTAACAATCATCGCGCTAATATTAATTTTTGCAGGTGGTATAGGTGCAATACTATTATCAGTGGGACAAGCCCAAAGCTCTCAAGCTGATAAAAGCGATATAATTAATACAACAAAAGATGAAAACACTTCGCTAAGAAAACAGCTGACGGATTTACAGAACGAAAGGAATGAATTGAAGAAAGATCTAAAAGACCGTGATCAAAAATTAAATAATCAGACCAAAGAGATAATTAATTTAAACAACAAAATCGTTGAGAAATCTGAATACATCGAAAAATTTATAAGTAGCGGTACGAGTTTTCCGTATATCGATCTGAAAAAATCAGTAGGCAGTAATCAAAACGATCAATATTATTTCACGCTTGTGAATGATTTTGAGTATCCGATCTATAATATATTGGTGCAGATATTTGACTACGACGTGCTGAATAGCAAAGCCTATTTTGATAAGCGTGATAAAATACATTACATAAAACTGGAGGACTATAAAACAGCAAGGAAATACACTACCAATCTTGACGAACTACCGTCTAATTCGTCACGAATGTCCGAAGACCTCTTAACGCCTAAACCCGCTAATTTATTAATCAAAATAAACTGTAGAAATACTGTGGTCCTACAAAAGATTGCGATGATCAAAAAGGGGATAGATTTTTATGCTGGATATCAAGTTTTCGATACTCGCGGAGTCCTGTTGAAAGAAGAAATCTACGGTGACCCTTCTTTTATCATACGCAAAGAATTAAAAGAGGCGCTCAATGCCATAGAGCATATCGAATATACTTTTTCTAACTAGTCCCCGCTGTCGTGAGTTTGCAACTCATGCCTTTGCCCCATAGTAATCCTCCGATGAACGGTGCCATCGCCACTGCAGCATCATAGGCATCCCTGCGGTGAAGTCCATAAAAATCTTCGCGCATTTTGCACACCTCCGCGCCCTCCGCGTGCGGCCTTTTTGTTTATCAAGTTGCAAATGCGAAATTCGCCCTTCCATAACCAAGACATCATACCACATGAATATGAAGAAAGTGCTCAGCACACTGGGCATAGATAAAATAAACGAAGGCGCAGCTACCGGCACCAAATGGCTAAAGAGCGGCGGCGAAAAAATAGATTCTTTCTCGCCGGTAGATGGCAAGCTCATAGCCTCCGTAACTGCGGCAGATAAAAAGAATTATGAAGCGGTAGTAAAGCAAGCGCAGGTAGCTTTCGCAGAATGGCAGATGTACCCCGCGCCACGTCGCGGAGAGATTGTGCGGCAGATAGGCGAGGCGCTTCGCAAGTATAAAGATCCGCTGGGCAGATTGGTGAGTTATGAAATGGGCAAGAGCCTGCAGGAAGGCTGGGGCGAAGTGCAGGAGATGATAGACATTGCGGATTTTGCGGTGGGCTTGTCGCGCCAGTTGTATGGGCTTACGATGCACAGCGAGCGCCCGATGCACCGTATGTATGAGCAGTGGCATCCGCTGGGTGTGGTGGGTATTATTAGTGCATTCAATTTTCCCGTGGCGGTGTGGAGCTGGAATAGTTTCTTGGCGTGGGTGTGCGGCGATACCTGCGTTTGGAAGCCGAGTGAAAAGACTCCGCTTACGGCTATTGCTTGTCAGAAGATAGTGGCAGATGTATTGAAAGCGAATGGTGTGCCGGAGGGTATTAATGGATTGGTAGTGGGTGGCAGAGAAGTAGGTGAATGGATGAGTGGGGATGAACGCATTCCGCTGGTATCGGCTACGGGTTCTACACGCATGGGTAAGGAGGTGGCAGCAGCAGTAGGCGCAAGATTGGGAAGACCATTATTAGAGCTTGGTGGTAACAATGCGATCATCATTACCGAACATGCAGATTTGAACATTGCACTACGCGCTGCGATATTTGGTGCGGTAGGCACAGCAGGACAGCGTTGCACTACTACACGCAGGCTTATCATTCATGAAAATGTGTATGAGGTTTTTAAGAAGAAATTAGTTGCAGCCTATAAACAATTGAAGATCGGTAATCCTCTTGATGAGAATAATCATGTAGGTCCGCTGATAGATAAAGATGCCGTGGAGAGCTATGTAAATGCCATTGCTTCGGTAAAGAAAGAAGGTGGAAAGCAGGTGATATCAGGCGGTGTATTAAGTGGTGAAGGTTATGAGAGTGGTTGCTACGTGAAGCCATGTGTTTTTGAAGTATCGCCCGATATGGAAATGGTGAAGCATGAAACTTTTGCACCGATTCTTTATATGATGAAGTACAACACGATTGATGAAGCAATAGCAATTCAAAACAATGTACCGCAAGGTTTGTCTTCTTCCATCATGACGTTGAACATGCGCGAAGCAGAACAATTTCTTTCCCACAAAGGAAGCGATTGCGGCATAGCGAATGTAAACATCGGTACCAGCGGTGCAGAAATTGGCGGTGCATTTGGCGGTGAAAAAGAAACGGGTGGCGGACGTGAAAGCGGATCGGATAGCTGGCGGGCATATATGCGCAGACAAACGAACACCATCAACTGGAGTGATCAGTTGCCATTGGCACAAGGGATAAAGTTTCATGTTTAAAGGCAGGCTCTTCGGAGCCTGTTTTTCTTTCAAGCAAAGTATTTATGCAACCTACAAGATTTAATATTCGTGTGTACGGCATTTGGCTGCACGAGGGTAAAGTATTGGTGAACGAAGAACTGATAAAAGGTAGGTTGATAACAAAATTTCCTGGCGGCGGACTTGAATTAGGGGAGGGAACTATTGATTGCCTTGTAAGAGAATGGAAAGAAGAATTGGGATTAGATATTGAAGTGCTGGAACATTTTTACACCACCGATTTTTTTCAACAATCCGCTTTCGATAATTCTCAGGTAATCAGTATTTACTATTTCATAAAAGCGAATGAAGTGCCGCAGGAAATAATCAATTATGTAGAAAACGAGCGAACCTTCTGGATCAACCTCCGCGAAATAAGTGCCTATACTTTTCAGTTGCCTATAGACAAAAAAGTAGGATCGTTATTGCAGACCTTATCGGCTGAAAGGAAAATATAGAAATAGCTGAAGCTCTTATTAACCTCACAAGTTGCGGTGCTTATATCTTTGCTTTCCGTATGAAATTACTGCTACAATACCTCAGCCAATACAAGCTGCTGATCTTTATTACACTTCTTCTTGCGTCTATCAATCAGGTCTTCTCCTTATTCGATCCCTATATTTTCGGAAAGTATCTTATTGACCCCTTTGCCAATAAAGTAGATTACTACCGGGAGAATGGTTTGGATAATGAATATTTCAATGGGGTGATGATTGCTCTCTTCATGTTGGTAGGAACCGCAATGGTGTCACGAATTGCCAAAGCGTTCCAGGACTACACAACTAATCTCGTGATTCAGAAGTTTGGAGCAAGTATTTATACCGATGGTTTGCGCCATGCGATGCGTTTACCTTTTCAGGATTTTGAAGATAAGCGCAGCGGTGAAACACTTTCCATTCTTACAAAGGTGCGCACAGATAGTGAGCGCTTCATCATGAGTTTTATCAATGTTGTTTTTCTTCCCTTAGTGGGTATTGTGTTCGTGATGGTGTATGCGTTTTCTCTTAGCCCGTGGCTGCCTTTGATATTTGTGGGAGGGGCTGTATTGCTTGCATTGCTTACCACTTTTCTTAGCAAGAAGATCAAGATCATTCAAAAAAACATTGTTACTGAAACAAACGCCCTGGCTGGTTCAACTACCGAATCGCTACGAAATATTGAGTTGGTAAAAAGCCTGGGACTAACTAATCAGGAAATAGGAAGACTGAACGCAAACACGATAAAAATTCTTGGGCTTGAACTGAAGAAAGTAAGGAGCATTCGCGCCATCTCTTTTGTGCAGGGAACTTTTGTAAATTTTCTGCGGCAGTCCATCATGTTTGCTCTTCTGTTTTTTCTTTTCAGAGACACACTGACTTTGGGACAATTGTTTTCCATGCAGTTTTATTCCTTTTTCATATTTGGCCCCTTGCAGGAATTAGGAAACGTGATACTCGCCTACCGCGAAGCACAGGCTTCTTTAAACAATCTTGAAACCTTATTGCAAAGACCCGTAGAACGTAAACCTGAAAATCCTGAGCCGATAAAGCTGGTGCAAAACCTTCGTTTCGACAACGTAAGTTTTCAGCATCAGACTGCCATGCGACCTGCTTTGGAAAATATTTCTTTTGAAGTGAAACTAGGCGAAACTGTTGCCTTCGTTGGGCCATCGGGTTCGGGCAAAACAACACTGGTAAAATTGCTTGTAGGACTTTACCATCCTAACAAGGGAACTGTTTATTACAATAACATTTCCGACAGCGATATAGAATTCGACGACCTGCGTCATCAGATTGGTTTTGTAACCCAGGACACACAATTATTTTCAGGAACGATCAAAGAAAATCTGCTGTTTGTAAATCCATCTGCAACGGATCAGGATATTGAGGAAGTCTTGCAAAAAGCAGCCTGCAATAATTTATTGGCGCGGGCAGAAAATGGTATTGACACAATGATTGGCGAAGGCGGATTGAAGTTATCGGGTGGAGAAAGACAACGGCTCTCAATTGCGCGCGCATTACTCCGCCATCCGCGATTAATGATTTTTGATGAAGCAACATCGGCACTCGATTCATTGACAGAAGAAGAAATTTCAAAAACAATTCGCAACATCACAGATCGTCGGGAGCACATAACTATTATGATTGCACACCGTCTATCCACCATCATGCACGCCGATCGGATCTATGTACTCGAAAAAGGAAATATCATAGAAACGGGAACACACTATTCGCTGTTGGAAGAAAAAGGCTTGTACTATGCAATGTGGCGGCAGCAGATTGGCGAAAGAAAAGATGTGCCGCTACAGAAGGTAATATCTGCTTGATCTTCGAATTTCTCGACTCAATCCATTCCAAGAAAAAAGCCTCTCAGTTTTTACACTGAAAGGCTTTTTTGTTTTGTGGTGTGGGCCGGGATCGAACCGGCGACACAAGGATTTTCAGTCCTTTGC
>CALMWT010000112.1 GCA_937870855.1 uncultured Taibaiella sp. | reverse complement strand
AAGTGTGTGCAACAAAACAGAACAGGTTAACGCAGGCTTTGCAAGCGGTTAACGAGTGATTAAGAAAAGGAAAAAATGAGATTATTTCTTTCGGATGTTGATCTGCCTTTTCTTCTGTTTGATCTCGAAGTAAAGCGTCTTGATATTGTTATTCACAAGATCGGCAGGCTGTGAAAATTGAACTGGTTTAAACTGATCGCCAAATGCGGCATCGCTAAGAGAAACCACATAATTTCCCGAAGGAACATTGAAGTAGAATTCTCCATTTTCATCGGTGAGTGTTGCATAAACTTCACCATTTTGGCCGGTGGCGCTTACTTTAATATTATGCGGATTGAAACCTGCGTTAGACAAAGAATCTTTTTCTACTAAGAGTTTCCCGGAAAGCACACGACTGACTTTGTAGGGAATGAGAATCGTCTTATTGCCGGTAAGTTCGTAATACTGAATAGTACCATCGCTGGGCATCCAACCTTTAAGTTTACTGCTGTATCCAAAATCGGCTTTGTAGGCTCCTTTTTCTGTGTTTTTATAAATCACAAGTCCTGTTGCATCGCTTACAAACAGGTCGCCATTCAATGAAAGCGTTTGACCCGAAACAGGTTCTTCCCCATTGTCTTTTACACCATTGCTATTCAAATCTTTGAAGAGAACCATCGTAAGATTATAATACTTACGAACAGCTATGAATGGCGCTTTTATGCGCATTCTAAAAGCAGCATTTATATAAGTCTGATTGTTAGCGTTGGCTCCTATCGGCAGTATGCCGTTTATGTTGAAGTCATAATTTTTTGCAGCATAATTTATGTTGGTTAGTACGCTGGTGTTCGATACGTTAGCTGGTTGGGTTTGTGCATAGTTTGCCTGCGTTCTTACGTGTAGTGCTTTGTTTAGTAAATGAAATTCCGCAAACGGACTAAAAATTATTCGTTGATAATCTTCAGGCTTTTGAATGTAGGAAACAAACTCTTGATAATAGTACGGACCATTGTCGTAGCGAAAGGATGCACCAAATTTTTTGTACTGCACATTTCCCTGAGTGGTGGAGATAAATGCTGAATGTTTTGTCCCGCCAATAGTTGACATATTGCCGCCAAAAGAGTTTAGGTTAATAAACAAACTCTTAAATAGAACCGTTGCAATATTCAGGTTTAGGTAGTTGTAATTGGTTTGATAAGTTCCTTCGCCCTGCTGTATTTGCTGTTGATTTCCCACAGCAAGCACGAAGCTGGTTCCTTTTAAGTTTACGCCTCCCTTTATTCCGTAATTGGTTGTTTTCCCATTGAAGACATTTTCCAAGAAAAGAGAATCTTGCCAGTAGCTTTGTTTTCGAAAATTGTATTCAAAATAGCTTCCAAGAAAATGCTTACCTAACAACCATTTAAGATCGTGTTGTTGCACACGCTGACCTTTAAAAGTGCCGGGATAATTATCGCTGTTGTAAAGCACATTGGACATTACACCAATACGCTTTGATGTGTACTGCAAATTGTATCCGAAAGAGCTTCCCATCAAACTCGATTTTCCACCCTCTGCCAGCTGTGCATTATTTTTTTCAACCCCTAACCCTGTGATCAATGCAAATCTTCCCTTCTCAAATTTATACTCGGTGATCTGGCTTAAAATGCCACTGTTCATTAGCCGAACATTATCCTGGCTCAGCGACAATGCGTCGTAAATGCGAAGATTTTCCTTCAATCCTAATTGCAATGCAACTCCGCCAACTTTTGTATCACCCGACCTGCTTTTTACAGTCGCAAACACTTCCGCTTTATTGTTTCCTTCCCATTCATAACCTACTCTTGCGCCATATCCATCCACCATAAATTCCCCTGCGCCCTGCACGTTTCCAAGACTTGCCGAAAAGTTTTTCCCCGTATAATCCAAACGAACAATGCTATTGTTGTTTGTTTGTCCCTGCGCTATTGTGTTGCTGCGAAGAGACATGGAAACTCTGTCGCGCTCGCTAAGGTCTAACGAACCAAACAGAGCGCCATAATACTGAATAGGAGATTGACTTCCCTGATACATTGTTCCAACTTCCAGTTGCAATGGCATTTCGAGCCATGCAGATGCGTGGTCTTTTAAAATGTAACCCACTTTAGAAAAAGATTGGATCAAGTTTATTACTTCTTTTTTCTCATTAGCAACCGAAATTCGAATGTCTTCTTTCTTCAACATCGCAAATTGGCTCTCCGACAAAGTAAGTGGTAGAAAGAAGGTGGTGTCTTTTCCAGGTGGTAGTTGTATTTCGGTGCTATAATTAAGTTTCAACAGTTGGTTCACGGCGGCAATCAAGTATTTGCCCGTTGTATTGCCTGAGTTTTTCACGAACACCGGAATTGTATTATTTTTTTGGTAGCCGGTGAGCACCTGATTTGAGTTAGGCAACGAAGCTTTAAAACTTGAATACTCTTGCACTTTTATTCGAAAAAAATTCTTTCGGGTGTCTATTACATTATTGATGCGATACTCTATTCGTACTTCCTGCCAGGTTGCTGTATTATTCCCTGAGGGTGAAAAGCGCATAGGAATTACAGAACTGGCGAAGGGTTCGAGTATAATGTTTGCAATGTTGGAAGTAATCATTTGCCAGCCTTTAGGTCCGGTAATGATAATTTGCAATTCTATTTTGGAAGCCGTGTTGTTGTAAACAGTAACTGTATTGTAAACAAATTCTTTGTTGCTGTGCGCCACCACAGAGTCGTGCATTAGTTTGGTGGTGAAAATGGCTTTGATTTGATCATTCATATTTGCTTTCACTTCCGCATTGAAATAGCTGCTTCCCGTATTCTCTAAAAGTTTTCCGTTTTCGGCAACAGATTTTTTTTGCGTAGCCGTGTCCGATAATTTTTTTCCTGCAAATGGAAAAAGCAAATGGTTCTCACTTCTTAGTTCTAATTCTAATGCTTTAATTTCTTCCTCTGTGGGTATGAAGCTAAGTCGCGGTTCCGAAATTTTTTGTAGTCGCACTCCGGGAACTCCGGTATCTTTTTGAAACCCCCTTGGTGTTTGAAATATGGGAACGGTGGCAAGAGTAGTTTGATTTATTTTAGGGAGACGGGTGGTGTCTTCTTCTCTTTTCTTGTCCGGGTTACTTTTAGAAATACTTTTTGGGGACTGCTTTGTTGGTTGAGTTTTTAAAACTTCTTTCTCTTTTGAAGGAAACACTGCAACTGAACTTTTCTTCAGTTTCGGAGGAAGGTATGCAGTTTTACAGGCTTTATTTCCTATTCCTGCTATTATCAGCAGCAACAACACAACGAGGCTTGTGCCTTTAGCCTTATATGTTTGTTGTTCACTCATTTAGGTTAGCTGACCGGAAAACTGACGAAGTCTGTAAGCGGGAATTAAATTTCTCCTTTCCCCAATTAATAGTTTACAAATCGTAGGTTCATAAAACTACTCCGATCAAATACACATCGAAGGTAATGCAAGCCCTGCAATATTTCACTTGCATAAATGAATAGTTGCACTTAAGTCAAACAGTTTTAAGAGGCTGGAAAATTGTTTTTTCCCGCCGAGGTTATGTACTGAAAACTAAAATGGCTATTTTGCTACACCATTCTTAAAAAGTATGAAATCATTTTTACTGGCTGCATCTGCTGTTTTGTTATCTGGCACAGTTTACGCGCAGTCTTACGAAGTTGGAATTAATGCTGGCGTTAGCACTACTACAAAGCCGCATAAAAGTCTTTATCAGGGCAACAATAATGTTTACAACTACGCAGCCGAGGTCAACTTTAAATACAACCTTACTGAGCGTTGGCAAATGGGTGTAGCGGTCGGCTTAACAAAATGGCAAAGAAAGGATGAGTGGGCTTTGTCTAACGCAAACAATATGTCGCTTGGAGATCAGGAAGTAAGGCTGGTGCTTGCAAAGAATGCTGTTAGTTTTGCTTTGCAGCTCAATCATGTAATTCCATTTTACGAGCAATACGAAGATTTTGTTCGCTCAGCACTTTACTTTGGCGTTTCCGCCGGTGCAGTGGTAGTGGGCAACGATGGTAAAGTAAATTATAGCCGCGTGAATCCTAACACACCTGCTGAATACACTTACGCTTCTCAATACAACTTTGAAGGAGGATACGGAGCACTTTTAGGTTTCCAGGTTGGTTACACCTATTACCTAAGCGAGCGGATTGGATTGAATTTTGACATAGCTCCTAAAGTAGCGTGGGTTGGAACAAATGATACGCGACAAGCACGAGGTAACAGCGATTATAACTTGTGGTATATCCCTACAACCGTAGGGTTGCATATCCGGTTCGGATCTTCGCGCTATTAAAAACTGAAAATATAAAATCACTCTTTTAATTACCTTGGCATCAAAGTCCGAGGTTTTTATTTTTAAGGCAAATACGTTTCCAATGAAAAACTTTATTCCACTTGCACTGGCAGTAACAGTCACATTATTTTCATGTGGCGGAAAAGACACTACCCAACAAGACGCTCAGAAATTTCTGGATGACTACACCGAACAGTTTGTAAAGCTTTATAGCAATTCAAGCGAAGCGCAGTGGAAGGCGAATATTGAAATAAAAGAAGGAGACAGCACGAATATGCTGAATGCGCAAAAGGCGGATGAAGCAATGGCTGCGTTTACCGGAAGCAAAGAGAATATTGAGCAGGCAAAAAAGTTTCTTGAGAAAAAAGATAAGCTCACAGAAATACAGCAAAAGCAAATTGAAGTAATTCTTTACGCTGCTGCCAACAATCCGCAAACCATAGCTGATGTAGTGAAGCAACGCATAAAAGCAGAAACAGAGCAAACACAAAAACTTTATGGCTATCAATACACAGTTGGCGAAAAGAAAGTAAGCACTAACGATATAGACGAAATTTTAAAGAAAGAAACTGATACAACCAAACGCCTTATTGCCTGGAATGCAAGTAAGGAAGTAGGCAAAATATTGAAACCCGGATTGGTAAATCTTCGTGAGTTGAGAAATAAAACAGTGAAGGAACTTGGCTACAATGATTACTTCTCTTATCAGGTGTCGGACTATAACCTAAAGACTGATGAGATGATGCAAACAATGGATCGGTTGATGCGCGAATTATATCCGCTTTACAGGGAATTGCATACATGGATGCGTTATGAAATGGCGAAGAAGTATCGGTCAAAGGAAGTACCGGATTATCTGCCTGCACATTGGTTACCTAATCGCTGGGGACAAGACTGGAGTAATGCAGTTTCTGTGGAAGGAATTGATCTGGATGCGGTGTTGAATAAAAAATCGAAAGAATGGATTGTGCAGGAAGGTGAAAAATTGTACACAAGCATTGGATTTCCTTCGCTTCCTAAAGTTTTCTGGGAAAAATCGAGCTTGTATCCTTACCGTTCTGACAGCAGTGTGAAAAAGAATAATCACGCATCTGCCTGGCACATGGATCTGAAAAACGACGTGCGCAGCCTGATGAGCGTAGAACCAAACTCTGAATGGTGGGAAACTGCCAACCATGAACTTGGACACATTTATTACTACATCGCATACACAAACGAAGAAGTTCCACCGCTTTTAAGAGGAGGCGCTAACAGAGCATATCATGAAGCCATCGGTACTATGATGGGACTTGCCGCCATGCAAAAACCATATCTCATAGATCGGGGATTGATAGACGCGAATGCAAAAACCGACAGCATACAATCACTGATGAAGGAAGCATTGAATTCAGTAGTGTTCATGTTTTTCTCCTGCGGCACTATGAGTAATTTTGAGAAAGCACTTTATGTGGACAATCTTTCGCCAGATCAGTTTAATGCTAAGTGGTGGGAATTGGCGAGGAAATATCAGGGGATTGTTCCTCCATCTACACGAGGTGAAGAATATTGCGACGCGGCTACAAAGACGCATATAAATGACGACCCCGCGCAATACTATGATTATGCTCTCTCCTATGTGATCTTGTACCAACTGCACAATCACATTGCGAAGAATATTCTAAAGCAAGATCCGCGTGCTACAAACTATTTCGGTCAAAAAAGCATCGGAGATTTCTTAAAGAAAATCATGTATCCTGGCGCATCAAAAGACTGGCGACAAGTATTGAAAGAATCTACCGGTGATGAATTGAATGCGAAGGCAATGCTTGAGTATTTCCAGCCGTTGGTAGAATGGTTGAAAACGCAGAATACAGGGAGAAAATATTCGCTGCCTGAGGCAATGTGATACTTAAGACTTTGAAGAACGACTCAGCGATTTAACCTGAAGATAAATCTCTTCGAAGGCTTCTTTTTTTAAGGTATTTAACTGGGTTCCTACCTCGGAGGCGTTTAATTTTTTCTGTTTTATTTCTTCTTTATTGATTAGGCTAAAAAAAGATTTTACCTGTTCGTCTATTTGATTTCCCTCTATTATCCACCCTGCATTATTTAATATCTCCCAATTATCTGAAGTTTTTACCCCATGGTATAAAAAGGATGAACCCGCACAAACCGAACTCACCGTTTTAGACGGCACCGAAACATTCACCCAGTTTTCAGATAGCGAAGCCAAATGGATGTCAATATATTTAAGCTCTTTCCTTTTTACATTGTCTATGATTACTACGCCCTCTTTCCCCTTTGCATATTTAAGCATTTGCGAAGCGTGGCTGCCGTACAATGCCAGAACAACTGTGAATAAATTGGGGTCAATGTTATCTATCACCGATGCCAAAAATTCTGTGGAATGGGCCTCGCCGAGGTTTCCGCAATATCCGATAATGATTTTATCATCTTTCTTCCACGATGGAAGTTCAGTCGCTATGTTTTCATTATCATTTTTATCGTAAATGCCGCAAGGAAGAATAGTAATACCTATGGAAGAACCATATTTTTTATGCAACATCGCAGCCTGGTATTTTCCTAATGCAATGATGTGAGATGGCGGATTTTTTTTGATTTCCTTATCTACTAAACGGTAAAAAAAATTGTTTGCATTGATGAGTTTACCGGCAATAAATGCCTCTGGATAAATGTCCATAGACCAGAGCATCCATTTTGTGTTTTTGGGAAGCAACAAAGCTGCCCAGAAATTGAGCAGCGGAGGATCTGTCATGCAAATGATCACATCAGCCCGTAACTTTTTTCCCTTTTGAATTAACTTATAACCCTCATACAATGACGAGAAGAGCCTAATGAGTTTTCCTTTCCCGTTGTAAAAAGTTCGAACCTTATGAACGCTGCCATAAGAGGTTGCATTAGCATGCCCTCCATTATATTCGGCTTCAACGTGTACTATATTTACTTTGATGTCTTTCGACAAAAAAAACTTAGCAAGTTCAGCGGCCGATTCACCAGTAATACCTTTTCCAGGCGGATAAATTCGGTTTATAATTGCTACACTCAGTGTTTCTTGCTCTGCCATGCCTCGTAAATCTCAGTAAAAGTGTCGCTCAGGTTTCTGGTAATCTGCCAATTGGGATAGTGTTCTTTCATTTTCCTAAGATCGCTGTAGTAACATATATGGTCGCCAATTCTTGGGCTTTCGTCGTATTTCCATTTCATAGGAATGTTTGATATGCTGCTAATTAAGTCGAAAGCCTCAAGGATAGAACAAGTGTTTTCTTTGCCGCCACCAATGTTATAAACTTCTCCTACTCTGGGAGCCGCGATAAATTCCTCAATAAATCTGGCAACGTCATAAGAATGGATATTGTCTCGCACTTGCTTTGCTTTGTATCCAAAAACAGTGTATTCCTTTCTCTCCAAATTGCATTTTATCAGGTAGCTCAAAAATCCGTGAAGCTCTACTCCAGAGTGATTAGGGCCTGTGAGGCAACCGCCCCGGAGACACACAGTGGGCATATTAAAATAGCGTCCATACTCTTGCACACATATATCAGCGGCCACTTTAGAAGCTCCAAACAAAGAGTGTTTCGTCTGGTCTATCCGCAGGGTTTCAGGTATTCCAAGTTCAAATTGTTTGTCAGCATAATCCCATCTTTTTTCCAATTCTACAAGAGGAATTTCGTTGGGAGCATCACCATATACTTTGTTGGTAGAAAGATGTATGAAGGGAATATCAGTAGAATATCGTCGGGTAGCCTCCAGCATATTAAATGTCCCTACGGCATTAGTATCAAAGTCTTCAAATGGGATTGAGGCGGCCATGTCGTGGCTTGGTTGCGCTGCAGTATGTATAATAACATCCGGCTTTACCTCTTGTACAATTTTGATAATTCCATCTCTATCGCGCACATCATATTCATGGTGCACAAAGTGCTTTATAGTTTTTTGAAGCCGGTTTTGATTCCACCGAGTATCTCCATGCGGTCCAAAAAAAACTGCTCGTTGATTGTTATCTATTCCATGTATTTCACACCCAAGCCTCGCAAAGTGAATACATACTTCAGAACCTATTAACCCTGACGATCCAGTAACTAAGAGTTTTTTCATAATAGCATTTACCTACTTTCTCTATAGAGGAAGTTCTTTTTTACAGAGAAATAAGTTTTTGGGTAGATTATCTTACTATATCAGATATACTTGTAGGGGTTAAATTTATAAATCTCAAGCAATATTCTCAAATTACATGAACAACAAAAATTTTCGTGTTCGGATTACTACAAAAAGAAGGTTAGAACCTGTATTTTTACGCAAACCGCTGTGAATGCGGTCAATAAACACACAGAAGGGAAAACACATTTAATGCTCAGAAGAATTTTCAAATTTTGCATGATAACCATGCTGTTTTTTATAGCATATCCTGCGAGCGGACAAAAAATAAACCAGCAAGATTTTACAAACGTTCGTGTTGATGAGATGAGTGACGCACAAATTCGCACATTCATGAAGCAGATAGAATCGTCGGGGTTGGGGGAAGAGCAACTGGAGCAAATTGCCAGCGCCAAAGGAATGAACCAAACGGAAATTGCGAAGTTGCGCCAACGAGTAGAGAGAATAAAAAAGCAGGATAGCAGCAATCCAAGAAAAAGCTCAGAGACTTCGCGCACTGTTAATAAGCCCCAAAGAGAAGAAGAGAAGCAAGAACAAAACAATGAATACAGAGAGGAGGACTTGACAGAAACACAAAGACAGCTTCGCGCGCGTATTTTCGGCTCATCATTATTTGCAAATTCTAATCTCACTTTTGAACCAAACTTAAGACTCGCTACTCCGGTAGATTATCAAATTGGTCCGGATGATGAATTGTTGATTGACATTTATGGATATTCAGAAGCAAGTTATCAGTTGAGAGTTTCACCAGAAGGGACAATAAATATTCCGATGATAGGCGTTGTACCTGTTAGCGGAGCCACTATGGAGCAAGCTTCTTCAAGAATAAGAACGCGATTGTCTAAAATTTACACCGGCATCGCAAACGGTTCAACTTCAGTAAGCATTTCACTTGGCAACATCAGAAGTATTAGAGTAGTGCTTACCGGCGATGTGGTGAAGCCCGGCACCTATACATTACCTTCTGTTGCGACTGTTTTTAACGCATTGTATGCTTCTGGAGGCCCAACCCAAAACGGATCGTTTCGTACCATTCAAATTATTCGCGGCGGATCAATCATTGCCTCATTAGATGTTTATGATTTCTTACTTTATGGAAGTTTGAAGAATAATATTCGTTTGCAGGATCAGGATGTTATTCGCATACCTACTTATAGAACAAGGGTTGAAATTAGTGGACAAGTAAAACGAGATGGGGTATTTGAGATGATGAGCGGTGAATCTTTAGCTGACCTGCTACGCTTTGCGGGAGATTTTAATGAACGTGCATATAAAGCACGAATCAAAGTTTTGAAAAACACCGAAACAGAAAGAAGAATTGAAGATATTCAAGCCCCGGATTTTAGTACGTATCAGCCATCGTCAGGAGATCAATTTTTTGTGGAAGAAATTTTAGACAGGTTTCAAAATCGTGTTCGCATTAATGGCGCAGTTTTTCGCCCTGGAGAATTTGAGTTGACTGAAGGACTAACATTATCACAACTTATTGGAAAAGCTGAAGGTTTAAAGGAAGATGCGTTTGCAAACAGAGGCTATATTACGAGGATAAAAAGTGACCTAACATCAGAAATAATTTCGTTCAGTACAGCAGATGTATTATCAGGAAGGACTGACGACGTAGCACTTAGAAGAGAGGATGTCATTACCATTCCTTCCATTTTTGAACTTAGGGAAGAATACAAACTATCAATAGACGGAGAAGTAAGAAATCCTGGAACTTTTGCTTATGCTGAAAATACGACACTTGAGGAATTGATCATCAAATCGGGTGGACTGCGTGAAAGCGCTATGCCTAAACGTGTTGAAATAGCTCGAAGAGTGAGGAGCACCAAGGCGCTTTCTGATACCTCTGTAACAGCACAGGTGTTTTATGTAGATATTGACCGCGACATGAAGCTGGCAAGCAGTTTTGTGCTACAGCCTTTTGACATAGTTTCAGTTCGTCCTGCTCCGGGCTATCAAGTGCAAAAACAAGTAAGAATTGAGGGCGAAGTACTTTATCCAGGCAATTACACCATTACAAATAAAAACGAAAGAATTTCGGATTTGATTAAGCGTGCAGGTGGACTTACTGTCTTTGCTTACAAAGAAGGTGCTTCATTAAAAAGAACGGGTAAGAAACTCACACAGTCTGATGTGGAGCAAGAACAATATAAATTGCAACAATTTCAGTCACTGCAAAAAGCTAACAACGATTCGGCTGATTTGAATCTAACAGACGCCAGTATTCGTAATGATTATGTGGGAATTAATCTTCCAAGAATTCTCAAAAATGCAAAAGCAGATTACGATCTCATATTGGAAGATGGTGATGTAATAAATATTCCAAAAGAATTGCAGACTGTGAAAGTAAGCGGAGAAGTGTTGTCGCCCTCTTCGGTTTTATTTTCCGGGGCTAAAAGCTTTAAAAAATATATCAGAGAAAGCGGAGGTTTCGCACCCCGAGCATTGAAAAAGCGATCTTATGTTATTTATGCAAATGGAGGTGTGGCAAGCACAAGAAAATTTTTCATTTTTAACAGCTACCCTAATGTAAAGCCCGGCTCGGAAATTTTTGTTCCGCAAAAGGAAGAGCGGAAGAGCCAACTTTCTACTCCCGAGATTGTTTCGATAAGTACGGGGTTAGCAACAATTGCCACGCTTATATTTACTGTATTTAGATAACATGGGATTAGAAAAAGAAGAACAGCGATCTGTTTTGCCAGAACTTATCTCGCTCTACAGAGCTTGGCGAATCTTTCTAAGGGAAAAGGGAAGAAAGATTGTTATAGTGATTTGCTTCAGTACAGTTTGTGGTTTACTTCTATCATTCCTTATTCAACCGAAATATATTGCTACCACATCGTTTATACTTGAGACTACCAGCAAATCATCTGTTGGGGATTACGCGAGTATTGCCTCAAAACTCGGGCTTTCATTGCAAAGTGGTGGTGGCATCTTTCAGAAAGATGAAAACATCATTTCATTCATCAAATCTCGAACGATGATTGCAAATGCGCTGTACTCGATTGCACCTACAGAAGGCGAACAAAAATTGCTGATAGAATGGTATTTAAAGGAGAGTGGGCTTACTGATGGGTGGAAGAACGACAAACGTCTTTCATCGCTTTCTTTTCATATTGATGAAACTACACGCACGGTATTAGAAGACAGTGTGGTTACTCTGGCATATAAAACCATTGTAGAGGATCACCTCTTAATTGATAAGCCCGATCATGATGCGGATGTAATTGTAGTTTCAACGACCTTTAAAGATGAGATTTTTTCCAAAATGTTTAATCAGGCGCTGCTTGAAAACGTAGTAGACTTTTATATTGATTTACAAACTAGAAAGCTATCTTATAACGTAAATATTTTGCAAAGGCAGGTAGATTCTGTCAAGTCTCTTTTGAATGTAGCCTTGTCCGGCGCAGCGGAAATGTCGGAAGCAAATCCCAACCCGAATCCGGCTTTTCAACGACTGAAAGTTCCTACACAGCGGAAATCTGTTGACGTGGAGATGAATAAGGCAATTTTGGAGGAACTTGTAAAGCACTTAGAATTAGCAAAAATTAGCCTACGAAAGGAAACGCCTTTGTTTCAGGTTATTGATAAACCGGTATTACCGTTGGAAAAGAAAAAGCTTGGTAAGCTAAAGGGAATAGTTTTAGGCTTCGTTGTAGGGGGGCTATTAAGTTTATTTTATTTCAGTCTGGCGTTTTATTTCAAACGAGTTTTCTAAGCCTTTCCCTAAAGAAGCGAAGTGCTATTAGTGGAAAATACTTCACGAGATTGAATCGATAATTGAGCTTTTTATTAATCGGATTAATGGAGGGGCCGCTGGCTGTGCTTGCATTTTTGGAATGTCTTCGATAGAGTAAAAATGGCTGAGTTTCAAAATGAATTTTCAACCGTAAAACCTCGGCAACAAAACCTATCCAGATATCGTGCATTGGGATAGCACTAGGAAAGGGATGAAAGTAGGGCATACATGTCCTTCGAAAAGCGATGCAACACCCTAAATATTTATTACTCAATAAATTTTTTATTAGCCCTGGACCAGATTGCTGTTGTTCAAAGTAAGAAGGATGAACTACGACAAGTTCCTGATCGACAATTATAGCATTTGTAACAACTACGTCGAACTGCTTCATGAGAGAACAGCATTTCTCAACCTTGCCTGCTAACCATATATCATCTTGGTCGGAAAGAAAGATGATATCGTTTCTTGCATACTTTAATGCATTATCGAAGTTCGAAGTTGCTGATTGTCCACCTCCATTTGATAACAGTGTAATACGAGGATCATCTAACGAGTTAATTATTGCAAGGGTTCCGTCTGTCGATCCATCGTCAGAAATAATCAGCTCGTCACAAGTTCCTAACTGCAACAAAATCGAATTTATCTGCTGTATAAGAAAAGCTTCTCCATTATAAACAGCCATGCAAACAGAGACACTCATTTGTAACTTTCAAAAATTCTGTAATGTTCCTTTAAGCGTTCTTTACCCGTACTTCTCAAATCTAATGCTTTATATACGATATAGTTTTGATAAGGATGATACGCGATGGTAGCTGGTCTCTCTAATAAATAGGCCCTAGAACCTATAGCACCATACAGGGCAATAAGTACAGTAACGCCCACTTTCAAAGACAGTCTCCTTACAGTGCCGATCAAATAGGGCAATAAGACAATATTACCAATTACGAAGTACAACTTCATTCGTTCTGCCACTTCAAGCAATTCCGAGAAGCTGAAATAGATCAAAAGTTGTAGTACATAGACATTTAGAAATAGATTATAGTATCTGAATCGAACACTTAACCTCTTTCTAAATATCAAAAGAAGTAAAAGCATTATTATACTGAAGACTACGTTTAGAATCATTGAAAGGTTAACTTTCCAGCCGCTTGCAAATGATTCCTCAGTTGTATATACAATTGCTTTCCCAATCAAAGAGCTATTTCCTGTAAGGTAAGGCAATAAAAAAACTACAATGGAGGTAAGCCATTTAATATTTAAAAAAAACATCAATAAAGATAGGAAGACGCTACTCAGAACAAACCAATTCCTCAGTTTCGCCTGTAATACAAAGTATAATGGAATTAGCATTATAGAAGACCAATGAAACAATGCTGCGAGAAAAATGCAGAGGATAAAGGGGACAAATCTACGTTCATAAACAAAAGAAAGAGAATAGAAGAATATAGCTAGTGATAAACCTTGCCTCATTCCACTCATATCCAAAAAGAAAAATATTAAACAATAGTACAATAGTAGGCTTAAGGTAGCGTTTTTTGCATATTTTTTTAATGACTTATAAATGAAAACAGACGTAAGAAAAGAAATAATTAAAAAAATAGTTTGTATCCCCCCACCTAACCATTTGACTATCGACGCTAATAAAATATAGCCTAAATCCGGTTCAATAAATATTTTCTCACGCCCAATAATAGTTCCGATTTCTGAAACCGGGGCTGTGCGTTTAAAAATCATGGAGTACGTCATCCAGTCAACCCCAGTTTCATATCGAAATCCGGCAGTTATGAAGAATAGAGCGCAAACTATTAATGGTGCCGTTTTTCTGATAAATGCTATTTGAAGAGCTTCTAGTAAAGAAAGTGAGAAAATAACCAGAAAAAGTATCAAATAATAAAATGTCATAATTCAGTTTTGGTCCAGTGTGTAACCTGTTGTACGCTGCTGACATAAAAAAGCTCCTCATCCTCAGGATTCTCAGAATTCGTATACCAAGGTAAATGCCTGGCTTGATAAGGATAAGCAGATCTATACATGGTCCAATATAAGTTTGCACTATGGGTGAAACCGGGTCTGTATAAAGCAAAGGTTGTGTCAACATTTGCTTTAAAAAAGCATTCATCGACCATATGATTGTAATATTGCGATTCCCAGTCAATCACTTCATTCTTCTTGTCGTAGCTATCAGGGAGATCATCAATCTTCAAAGACAATCCAACCTTCTGGACAAATAAGCGTTTTCTTAGTATCTTATAGAAATGTGATAGAACATCGGCTGGGCATTCTTCAATAGGTACAATGTCGGAATCTGTGTAAATGTAATAATCAGTTACTATTTTATTATATATTCCACTTAACCACAACGCACGGTAGCCATAGTTTTTATCAAGAAAATATACTTTATGTTGACATGACTTATAAAAATTGATCAGCGGCTCATATGTAGACCGATTGTCCAGAATATGAATGTTATGAAACCCGTGCTCTTCAAGCCAGGAAAGTAATTTTTTGAGGCTTGTAAGACGGTTAAAGTTGTTAATGATTATGGGAAAATCCTCTGGTCGCACTGGCTTTCCAATATGCCGTAAATTGAATAATAGGTGATGATAGAAGAGTCGAAGTTGTAGCCAACTATAATAAATTGGTCTTACATATTTCTTTAAATCTTCGGGTAGTGTAGTTATTGAGAAATTCATACTGCTTTGCTATTGCTTTTTAATCTCTCTTTAAAAAATTCCATCGTTTTGAAACGGATTGTTAACTTTAATAGGTGTAAATAATCAACAAGATAAAACCCAACGAAATCTTTCCAGTTATATCTTTTGCATTTTTTCAAGTCTTTTATGAACAATCTATAACGTATGAGAGCTTTCTCCCGATTTGTTTCACCATCAGAGAATAGATGTTTACATTCAAATGATAGAACTTCAAAGTGGCTTGTGAACCTTTTACATTGTTCAATAAACTGAAAGTCTAAAAAGTCAAGCTTCAAACTTTCATCATACCCTCCGACTGCAATGTAGAGACTATAGTCTATCATAAGTCCACTGTTAACGAATCTGTAGCCACCCAAGCGGTATATTCCTGCTTTTAAATCTTTTACCATGACTGAACGTTGGAGGAAGAACTTGCAAGGAGAAAATATTCGATCTTCAACACGTAGAACTGGCACCTTCATCTGTATATGCGGATAAGCTATAGCTGCAGATGTATACTTAAGGTATGCATCAGTCGGAACAGAAGTATCGTCATCAAGTAAAACCAACCAGTTAAAGCCGTCTGCGAATGCTTTTTTTGCAACAGTGTTATATGCTATTGCTAGGCCTGGGTTGCTGGCGTTATGAAAATACCAGCGTAAATGTTCCGTATTTCTTTCCAAGGCGATTTTCCACCCAGACTCATCAGAATTGTCATACACATATATTCTATCCGTGTAATCGCCAGCTTTTTGCAACGACTTTACCAACGTGGTATAGCTTTCAGTATTATAAAAGACTCTATTATAAGTAACGATGCAAAACGCAATCATTCAGGACATTTAAGTTACAAAATTAGACATTGTACTACACAACCAATATGCGAGGTGACAATATATTGAAACATGCTTTTAAACAACCTTAACTAAAGGAGCTATTAAAAGAATTTTTCATTTTATACGTTCTCAGCGTTTCTCCTGAGAAAGCAACTTCAGCAACTGATGAAAGTCTCCTTTTTTAAAGAGCAAGGTAGAAAAAAATATGCTTATTGAAGCGAACAAAACGAGATGCGCCATGGCTTCTACTAACTGCTTCGGGATGTGAAACAGTTGTTTGTAAGCAAGTGCCATCAGCAGGTTCACAATTAGTGGTAAAAGAGTAGTTCTGGTAAAATAGTCACCAAATACTCTCTTCAACAAAAGTTTTTTTATGAAGAATAGATGAAATAGCCACGCCGATAATTGTAATACAAAGAAGGGAGCGGCAATGCTAACCATGGATTGATTTCCAGAGAGGATTTTGAAAAGTGGTAAAAACAGTAACAGCGAGATAAGGTTTTGAACAACAATGTATTTTGTCACACCCTCCGCCAAGTGATAATAAAAATGAAGTTGCTGCATTGCAGAAAGCGTGGAGGCACCTGCCAATAATGCAAACACGACCGATAATCCCCCAATCGAATGGTTGAAAACATCTGGTTGCCAATAAGACATGATTGTTATGCCAAATATAGCAATCACTGTTCCCAGGCTTGTCGATGCTACATTTATCACAAATGAATAATTGTAATAAACAGATAATATCTCTGATCGCTTTCTTTCGAAAATCTTTCGGTTTAAGAAAGGAAATAGCGCTAACACTATTGGCATTGAAGCTAACAAAGGCATTTGACAAATAATAGTAATTAGCGAATATATAGCATACTCTAGCATTGTCAGTGATTGGCTGGCCAGTATACGGTCACATTGCGACATAATAGCGCTGACAAGTCCAATTATAAACATGCCTTTCATGTACTTCCAAACATGGGGAGGCAAATCTTTTACACGCCATCGTTGAGCAACTCTAGGTAAAGATTGGATTACTTGTTTCCGGGCAAAATAGGTAAATGCAAGGTTGCATACGATGTGCCAAAGAAAGTATAAAAGGAGACTTTGACTGAATATAATCAGCAACAAAATGCCTCCAATTATCTTGGCGAGTTGTACGAAAAACTGCAATAACCCAGCTGTCACTTGTTTTCCAGACCCCATCAATGTGCCCAAATAGATACTCGGAAAAAGTTGTGTAGAGACGGCAATTGCGATTATTCTCAATGACAGAATAACATCTTCTTTTTGTTCCCCTCGAGTGTTAAGCCACCGTTCTCCGATAAACTCTGCACCTAAAAAGAGAACAATAGCAACTAACAAACATATTACGAGATATACACGCGAGAAGAAGTTTAGAAACTTACGCTTCTCAAGATCAGTCTTGGAAGTTGCAAACTCCTTGTCGAGCGAAGAGGTAATCCCTGCATCCGCGATAACGATAATGCCGTAAAGAACATTATGAAACGCTATAAGTCCGTAATTCTCTAAGCCCAAAATGTTTGTCAAGACAGGAGTAAAAAAATATAAGCTTATCAATGACCAAGCTCTAGGAAGGAGGTTAGCAAAAATATTTTTGACGGGCTGTCCCACAATTCTGTAAATATGGACTAACATACGACACAAAAACCGTACAGCGAAAGTGAACTATCTATGAGACTCCCAATCGCGAATTGCAATCACAATTTCAATCGGTAAAATAGAGGGCTTTATTTATTAGTAACACAGTGGAGAAAGCACCGACCATCAATTTTCTAAAGGTTCTTTAAGTCAACAATTCAATTTTGTAATCTGAATATTATCTTAGGCCAAGTATCGAATTACAAAATGGCTATGACAAAGGAATTTTATCCATGAGTATAACAAGCTATTCAATAAGCATGTTGGAAAAAGTTCTAACACCTCATTGGTTAACAACAAGCAGTAGATTTTATGGTAAAGTAGAATAAGGTGAGCTACAGTCGGGGCGGGCAAACTGACAAAGCTATCTAGCGTTGCTGCAGCCCTGAAATTTTCATTTTTCATCCGTATATCGTCCTTCTGTTTTACATGTTGTTACTACTACGCTCGTCGTTTTTCCGCCTTAGGCAAGTGGGATTTTTTCACTAGTGTTTTCGCTCTTTCTTGGGGCGTTGCTCCTATTCAAATGGCAACAGTTGGGTGATCCCCTATCGCCACATCCTCGAACGGACATATAAATAAATAATAAAAGAGCGTTTTACAGCTCCGATTGATTATCTATATATTTAGCATTTTTTTTCACTGAAAACCAACCACTTACACAAGTACCCTAAAAATTCCTAATGATTTTTTTGGCTAATTGATATCCTCCCTCTACTTTTGCAGTCCTTAAAAAATATAGTGTCACAACTCAATATCTCAATACTGTGACATACTTAAGTGGTAAACATTAATACAAAGAAATGAAACACCTTAGTTTTAAAACACAATCGGCTAACGAGAAGATCGTAAAGCGCGATTGGTATGTGGTAGATGCCACCAACCAAACACTAGGTCGTATGACTTCCAAGATCGCAACCGTTCTTCGCGGAAAGCATAAGGCTTATTTTACGCCTCACTTCGATTGCGGCGATTATGTAATCGTGGTAAATTCCGGCAAAGTGATTCTTACAGGCAATAAGCTCGAAGACAAAGAATACCTTACCTATTCAGGATATCCCGGAGGTCAAAAGTCTGCAACTGCTAAGATTCTTCTCAATACTCGTCCAAATGTGGTGATTGAGCGCGCAGTAAAGGGTATGCTCCCAAAAAATCGTTTGGGTCGTGCCATGTACAAAAAATTATTTGTGTACGAAGGAGCAGAACATCCTCATAAAGCGCAACAGCCTAAAGAATTCAAATTCTAAAATCAAATTCTAAAATTCCAACAATAAGTAAATGGAAAAGCAAAAAAACGCCGTGGGTCGCCGTAAGGAAGCCGTAGCTCGTGTGTATTTGAGCAAGGGTACTGGCAACATCACGGTAAATGGCAAAGAATATAAAAACTACTTTCCGTTGATGTACCTGCAAAACCAGGTAGAATTGCCACTCAAAACAATTGATTCGCTGAATGCTTTTGATGTAGTGGTAAATGTGGCAGGCGGCGGTCCTAAGGGACAGGCTGAGGCTATAAAAATGGGAATTGCACGCACACTTTGCGAAGTAGATCCAGAATATCGTCCTGCTCTGAAAAAAGAAGGACTAATGACACGCGACCCACGTTCGGTAGAGCGTAAGAAATTTGGTAAACGCAAAGCACGTCGTAGCTTCCAGTTCTCTAAACGTTAATTCGCTGGTACTCTTATATTCTTAACCAACAAGAAAAAAATTACAATGGAAGAAAATAAAAGCCTGCACCAGCAATTACTTGAAGCTGGTGTGCACTTCGGTCACTTGAAGAAAAAATGGAACCCCAAAATGCTTCCATACATCTTCAACGAAAAGAATGGTATCCATATCATTGACCTCAACAAAACAATTGAAGGACTTGATGAAGCCGCAGCAGCACTAAAATCTATCGCCAAAAGCGGTAAGAAAATAATGTTTGTTGCCACTAAAAAACAAGCAAAAGAAATAGTAGCAGAAGCTGCTGCAAAAGTAAATATGCCTTTCGTTACTGAGCGTTGGTTGGGTGGTATGCTTACCAACTTCCAAACCATTCGTAAGAGCGTAAAGAAAATGCAGAGCATTGAAAAAATGCTTGCAGATGGTACACTCGATAGCGTTACAAAGAAAGAGCGTCTTACCCTTACCCGTAGCAAAGAAAAAATGGAAAAAGTGCTTGGTGGTATCGCCAACATGAGCCGCACTCCGGTAGCCATTTTTATGGTGGACATCAGCCACGAGCATATAGCACTGGCAGAAGCAAAGCGTCTCGGCATTTCTACCTTTGCAATGGTAGATACCAACAGCGATCCTACGAAAGTGGACTTTGCAATTCCTGCAAACGACGATGCAACTAAGTCTATCGCTATCATCACCAACTACCTTACTGCCGCCATTATGGAAGGGCTGCAAGAGCGTAGCGAAGTGAAAGAAGAAGAAACTGCAGAAGAAACTGCAGAAAGAATGCGCGGACTCGATATGAACGAAGAAGATGAAAACAAAGAAAAAGGCGAACGCACCCCAAGTAGAGGACGTGGTGCAGGAGCAGGTGGCGGACGCGGTCGTAGTGGCGGACCAGGCACAGGCGGTGGGCGTGCAAGAACCGGTACCGGCGCAGCAAAACGCTAAATTATTCACCACCAATATTTCAAATGTCTTAAAGCCCCGTATTTGGGGCTTTAAACATAAATCCCGAATTTCGCCCCCTCAAAAAAAAATATTTAAACACATAAACTAATACATACAATGAGCGTAGCAATATCTGCAGCAGAAATAAACAAACTGCGTCAGCAAACAGGTGCCGGAATGATGGACTGCCGTAAAGCACTAACCGAAACAAACGGAGACTTTGAAGCCGCCATTGACTGGCTGCGCAAGCAAGGACAAAAAGTAGCCGCAAAGCGTAGCGACCGCGAAGCAAAGGAAGGCGTAGTAATTGCAAAAACTTCTGCTGATAATCAAACAGGTTTCATAGTATGCGTAAGCTGCGAAACAGACTTCGTATCGAAAAACGCAGACTTCGTAGCCTTTACCCAAAGCATAGCCGATGCAGCCGTTAGCAACAACGTAAAATCTATCGAAGAGCTAAATGAGGTGTCTGTAAACGGTGCAAAAGTTTCAGACCTTATTAATGACAAGCTCGCAGCTATAGGCGAAAAAATAGGTATCGTAGCATTCGAAAGAGTAGAAGCGCCTTATGTTGCTGCTTACATTCACGGTGCCAACCGCATAGGCGTGTTGGTAGCCATGAGCAAGGAAGCAGAAGAAGCAGGCAAAGACGTAGCCATGCAAATAGCAGCTATGAACCCCGTAGCGCTAAACGCAGAAAGCGTACTGCCCGAAGTAATAGAAAGAGAGCGCGCCATAGTAATGGACACTATGCAAAACGACCCCAAGATGACAGGCAAGCCACAGGAAATGGTAGCAAAAATTGCCGAAGGCAAGCTCAATTCCTACTTCAAGGAAAATACTTTACTCGCACAGCCATTTGTAAAAGACGCAGGAAAATCTGTAGCCGACTACCTGAAAAGCGCAGGCGATGTAACCGTTACCGAATTTAAGCGCGTAGCTATCGGTTAGTTTCCCGAAAACCTTTTTTTTTTAGCAAAAGGTCAGAAGCACACACACTTCTGACCTTTTCATTTACCCCATAAGCGGCAATCCTTCACTTTTATGCCGTCCGAAAAATCGGAATTCCCTCTGTGGGACTAATAGTTCTGAAAATGACAAAGGGAGGTTATTGTCCTATAAATAAAACTGCGCAGCAAAACATTCAAGAAACAAGACATTCAAGACTTTGAACGGCAAAACAAAAAAACAGAGAAATGGAATCATAACATTTATCAACATAGAGACTCAACTCCTACTCAACCATCAGTATTCCTAAGCAATACTTTACAACTTAGCACACAAAGCTCCATCACAGCGGGTCGTTCAACTCGAAATATACGCCAAAGCCAACATCAGCCCTCTTATCAACTTTTGAATCTTTGTCGTATATTTCACTTAGCGTTACTTAGAATGACAGACCCGAAAGAATTGATTGTTGACTTTCTAAACTATTGCCGAGACGAACAGGTGGAATTGTATAATGAGCCAGGGCTACAACACGAAATGGCTATCTTCTTGAGACAAAAATTACATGGGACAGAATTAAAAATACAACTTGAAAGAAATGTGTCATTTTTTACCGTACAAAAAACCAATGTACGTAAAAGAGAAATCGACATCGTTATTTACACACCGGACAAATCACACAAGACCGTAATAGAGTTAAAGTATTCAACGAAACACCAAGGAAAAGTCCCCGAAAGAATGTTTGAAGTGTGTGAAGACCTCATGTTCTTAGAACAATTAAAAGCATCGGGTTTTGACCGTTGTTTTTCGTTATTTCTATCTGCCAACAAAGATTTTTGGACTGGAAAAGGCTTGGTGTCACCGTATAAATATTTCCGACCACCTTTTGATTGCTTATGTGGACAAATTTTAAAACCTACTGGAAAAGACGAGGCAAAAAAAGCACTTAAAACTGTGACGCTAAATCATTCATACAATCTAGCTTGGAAAGACTTAGACAAATCACACAAATATATATTGACTGAAGTATGCGGCTAACAGAGAGTGTTTTACCATTATATCGGCTGAAGAATAAAACGTTGAGCAAATGAACTTTAGTAACAAATTTAAACTGACGAAACACAGAATGCCCCGCCCTCGCAAACCCGCAAACCGTTGGGTGTCATTTTACAGAACATCCTAATCAAATGTGACTAAAGTGTTTCTTCAAACTTCCCTAACCTTGCAGCTATGAACAACACCACCACTCAAGATGAGCGCATCGCCAAAATGACTTTTGCATCCGTATATCCACACTACGTAGCTAAGGTGGAGAAGAAGGGCAGAACAGTAGAAGAACTGCATGAGGTAATACATTGGCTCACCGGCTTTGATGCAGCACACTTGCAAAAACTTATAGACGAAAAGGCAACGTTCGAAACATTTTTTGAGCGCGCTACCATGCACCCAAATGCACACCTCATAACCGGCAGTATATGCGGCTACCGTGTGGAGCAAATACAAAACCCGCTCACACAAAAAGTGCGTTACCTCGATAAGCTGGTGGACGAATTGGCAAAGGGTAGAAAAATGGAAAAGATTCTGCGAAGTGCTTAGCGATGGGTGGTATTAGGTATCGTACTCTCCGCTTCGTGGTCCGCTGTCCTTGTTGGATATATGCGGGTTGGTGGCTCCTGCTTCGTAGTCATTTATCTTTTGCCGGCGGTATTCCTGCATATAGGCACGTAGTTCCAGCCTGTCGCCTTCCGGCAGTGCCGATGCATCGGCTATCTGGTTTTCGAGGGCTACAAGACGCGCATTGCGGTCGGTATTTTCTTCGTTTAGCAATTGCTGCGCCTGTTGTTTGTATGCGTCAAATAGCTGTTTTACGGTGTTCATAAAGATGTTAGCCCTAAAAATCAAACCAGCAACGGGTTATTGCTTAGTATCTCCGGTTTTCGGGTCGAGCATCCAGTTTTTTTCATTGAGGTGAGTAATGGTAACGGGCACATTGTAGCGGTTGCTGATGTAGGCTGCAAGTTGTTCTGCGGCAAACACAGAGCGGTGCTGGCCACCCGTGCATCCAAACGATATGCTGAGGTGCTCAAAGCCACGGATCATGTAATCTTCTACGTTTATAGATACGAGCCCGTACACATGGGCAAGAAAATCCTGCATGCGGGTTTCTTGTTTCAGAAAATCTTGTACGGTAGCATCGTGGCCGGTAAGGTGCTTGTAGGCTGCATAGCGACCAGGGTTTAGTATCCCACGGCAGTCGAATACATAGCCGCCGCCGTGTGTGCTTTTGTCTTTTGGTATTCCGTTTTTATAGGCAAAACTATTGATGGTGATTTTGAGTTTAGCATCGGGCTTTCTTTCAGGTTGTGCATAGTAGGCTTGCATTTCTTTGCTGCATAGCCGCTCCAGAAGCGATCGTAGTTCGGGGTAGGCTGGTAGCTGAGGGTGCTGCGATAGAAATAGTTCGAGGTTTTTAAGCGCTGGTGCAATGCTGGAGATAAAGTGTGGTTTTCGCTCCATCAATCCCCTAAACCCATAAGCCCCCAACACTTGCAGCAAGCGTAGTAATACAAACTGTGCATAGCCTTTGCGGAAGTGTATCTCATCCATCCGGGAAATGGGTAGCGCATTGATGGAGGTAATGTATCCGTTCAGCAGGTCTTCTTTCCAGGGTTCGGGTAGTTGTGCTTTTGCCTGCCATAGTAGTGAGGCGAGGTCGTATTGTGCAGGGCCTTGCATAGCTCCCTGAAAGTCTATTAGAAAGGTTTTGCCATCATGCAGCATTATGTTTCTGCTTTGAAAGTCGCGGTACATGAGGGTTTGGGGCTGTATGCGTCCCAGTTCGCGGCTTAGTTGCTCCATTTCGTCCATCAACAGAGATTTGTTGTAATGAATTTTTTGGAGGTCGGCAAAGTAGTATTTGAAGTAATACAGATCAGCCATTATTGCTTTCTCGTCAAACTGTTTTGTGGAAAAACACTGATCGAAGTTTGCCTCACGCCCCGCTATCCAATGTACTTTAGCGAGCTGTTCAAGTGCTTTGTGAAAATTCTGTCTTACTCCATCCGTAAAGCCTTCTTTCATTAGCTGGTCGAAAAGAGAAGTCTTTCCGAGGTCTTGCTGCAGGTAGAATTTTTTATCCTTACTGATTTTGTAAATCTCAGGACTGTGGATCTCGTGTTTTTTGAATAGCTGCGTGAAGTAGAAGTAAGTGTTGTTTTCTGCTGTATGTGCGTTGTAGGTTCCTATTACGGAATGCTTTTCATTTTTAAGACGATAGTAGCGGCGGTCGGAGCCTGATACTGGAAGTAGCTCTATATTATCGGGGGCGCTTCCAAAATGCTCTTCAAAAAGTTTTTCTAAAGTGCTAATGGTTTGTGCAGATGAATTATTTACTATCATAAAGATTTCTTAGGGTATTCAAATAAAAACACGTCTTTGTTTATCACATTAAAGTCCGACCAATGTGCTGAGTCTATTGCTGCGGCAACAACGCCACAGGTGGGCATATTGTCTATGCGAAATTGATTGGAAAGCTCATTTACAAAATCGGTAATGCCGGGGTTGTGCGCTACAATAAATACTGTTTGCAAACTATCATCAAGCGACACAATCATTTCTCCAAACACTGCTGGTATGCAATGATATAGTTTGTCTTCGAGTTTTATTTTTTCTTTATCGAAACCAATTGCGGCTGCTATTCTTTTTGCAGTTTGCTTTGCGCGTTTGGCGCTGCTTGAAATAATAAGATCCGGGCGAAGGTTTAGTTTTTTCAGGCGCTCTCCCATCATGGGTGCATCATACTCACCCCGTTCATTCAGTGTTCTTTCAAAATCGCTATGCAGGGGGTTAGTCCAGCTCGATTTGGCGTGGCGTATCAACACGATGTTCCTTTTCACTATGCTGTTTCTTTATTGAAATACTTAAGTTTTAAACTGGCTCCATCAAATTCTGCATAACTGTCGTACACAATCCAATCACCCAGGTTTACGTACAAACTATTTTGCGGCAGCGGATATTCGATAGCAATATGCCTGTGTCCGAAAATAAAAAAGTCGAAGTGTTTTTCTTTCAGCTTATCCAGGCAAAACTGAACGAGCCATTCTTTTTCAGGGCCAAGAAAAGGTTTTTCATTGATGTTGTGCTTTGGCCCCAAACGGCTAAACCAGCCCGCAAGCCCAACACCCGTATCGGGGTGAATTCTCCTGTAAAGCCATTGTGATAATGGACTGCGCAACACTTTCTTTAGCAGTTTATATCCATGATCGCCGGGACCCAAACCATCTCCGTGTGCAATAAAAAAATTTTTTTCGTTGAAGGATCGTTCTATAGGATGATGATGTACCAGAATGTTCAATTCATCTTCAAAATACCCACGCATCCACAGGTCATGATTGCCGGTAAAAGCTTCGATATGAAGACCCTCATCGGTTAGTTCTGCGAGCTTTCCCATGAAACGGGTAAAGCCTTTGGGCACTACATTCTTATATTCAAACCAGGTATCAAACAAATCGCCTACAAGAAATAGCTGTGCGGCATCGGTACTAATTTTATCGAGCCAATTGCAAAGGCGTTTTTCCCGTTGCAGGCTACTTGCCTTATCGGGAATGCCGAGATGAAAATCGGAAGCGAAATAAATTTTTTTGCCTTCTGGTAAATCCATTTGGGGCTGATGGGGTTGCAAGTTAGCGCAAAACGTGCAGATTAGTTTTTTGCAAAAACAAGGTACATCCGGTAGTTATTTTTTTGCCCCGGGCAGCCGAAGTGAAATTTTCTTTAGTTTTTTCCTACAATGAAAATGAAGGGTTCAAAGGCGCGTTCCTTCATGGCGCGGTGTACTTTGTGGGGCTTGGTGATTCGTTTGTAGCGTTGCAGATCCAACACTTCCATTTGCCAGGTGTGCAGGCGCTGAAGAGCAGCGTGGCGGGTAAATGCCGAGAGAAATACAGCAGAGTGAACATCGGCGGCAATGATGTTTCGCTGATAGTGTAACCATGTATGATTTCTTCTGCCCCACATAGTTGGTTCGTTTTTATCGTTTGCGCGGGTGTTTGTATGCTTTGTTTATGTCGTTTCCACAGCCGCATCCTTTAGTGGTACTACAACTTTGTGCCATTAGTAAAGATGCTGCCAATAAAAGGATATAAGTATATAGTCGGGCGGTAATAAGAGGCTTCATAATTCTGGTACATTTGCGAAGGATAAAAGTAGGGTTTATTGAACAGTAACGGAGCAAAGCGCGTACTTATTGCACCTCTCGACTGGGGACTGGGACATACTACACGGTGTGTACTCCTTATTGGCTGGCTGCGGGAAAATGGACATGAAGTAGTATTTGCAGGCAATGAATGGCAGAGAAACTTTGTGAAAGAAACCTATGCGGGCAACATACACTGTGTGCATTTGGAGGGATATAATGTACACTATGGAAAACCAGATAGCAGCTTTATGTTTTCCTTACTCAGGCAAATGCCCACACTATTGAAGACCATACGAAATGAACACAAATGGCTAAAAGAAATAGTAAGGACTGAAAATATTGATGGTATAATATCCGACAACAGATATGGTATGTATCATAGCCATGTGCCTTCGGTAATAATGACGCATCAGCTACAAGTGCAAACCGGCATGGGGAAGGGAGCAGACACTATGCTTCGCCCACTGCACTACCGATACTTAAATCGCTTTGCTGAGTGCTGGGTGGTAGATATGCCAGGAGAAAATAACCTGGCGGGCAAGTTATCAGCCCCAAGTATTTTGCCCCAACATACAGCATACATAGGCTTGCTCTCCCAGTTTGAAGCTGTACTAAAAGAAGAGCAGCATTTACTCATCTTACTTTCAGGGCCAGAACCACAGCGCACCATATTGTCAAACATCTTGTGGGAACAAGTAAAAAACTATGACGGCAACGTAGTTTTTGTAGAAGGCAGCAACAACGTCCAGTCTCACCGTACCACGCTATCCCCACACATATCCCACCACCATCAGCTTACCCGAAAGTCTTTACTACCCTTGTTGCAGCAGGCAAGCATGGTAGTATGCCGCAGCGGCTATTCCACCATTATGGATCTTGTAAAGCTGGGCAAAAATGCAATTTTAATACCCACACCCGGGCAAACAGAGCAGCAATACCTGGCAAAGCACCTACACCAGTCCGGCACATTCTACCATCTTCCACAGCCACACATAAACCTGCAAGCAGCACTGACCGACGCTGCATCTTTTCCTTTTAGAAAAACCACTTTTCACAATGGTTTCAACCTTTACCCCCCCGTTTTGCAGCGCTGGGTGGCGGCGTTGTAAATCTTAACTTTGAGCCGCTATGAGTAAGAAAAAACACGGCCGCGCAGATGGATTGGTGTACTCCACAAGTCAGGATTATTTCAACGACTACGAAGAAGAAAACCCAAACCAAGAACTTTTACCGAAGGAAAAACAAAAACTGCGCGTAAAGCTCGATACCAAACAGCGAGCCGGCAAGGTAGTGACCCTGGTAGAAGGTTTCGCAGGCCCCACCGCCGACCTCGAAGCCCTTTCAAAACAACTAAAAACCAAATGCGGCACCGGCGGCACCGCCAAAGACGCACTGATAATAATACAAGGCGATTACAAGGAGAAAATAACTGCCTGGCTGCGCGAGTGGGGCTATACGCAAGCCCGGTAAGCCTTCTGCTACTTCACACCACCACGTTTTTCCCCCCCATTTCCTATAATTTTTATGGTCCCAGCCCCACTGCTACTATTAAACGTCCCGGGCGTTGGCACCATTCATCGCAGTAGCTACTATTCAGCACTCCCCCATC